>CAYJPB010000006.1:23606-30798 GCA_964371955.1 uncultured Desulfovibrionaceae bacterium
GTTATTGTGAAGTCGTGTTGCGATAAGTCTCCATCACCTAATGTGAATTCAAGGTTTCCACTAAGAACTGTACCGGCTATCGGAGTATCAACACCACCGGTAAGGGCTGAGTCATCGGTAAGAATATCGGTTCCTTCCATAGTTATGGTTGGTGTGTCAACTTTTACAGTATGTGATACGCTATCGTCGTCACCATCTGTGAAAGTGATTGCAACATCTGTTCTTGATGCGCCTTCAATATTATAACTTACATTCCAGTTCACACCGTCTGTACTTGTCAATGTAACATCACCGAGTTTTACAGTGTGTACGCCATTTTCATAAGAACCTTCGGCTGTATGGTTAGCATGTGTCTGGGAGTGTCTAACCCAAGTACCGTTTTCCCATACTACAGCAATAGGTTCAGTTCCTGCGCTATTTGGAATAGAAATCATTCCAAAGCTGTCTGCACCAAAGTCTACAACAATATCTGCACTCGCATTATTTGAAGCATCAACAGTTGCTACAGAAGTAGTTGGGTCGTTATCACTATTTGCAAGGTCAGAAGAACTTGAAACAGTTGGACCGTCGTCTTCGATATTTACATTAATAGTCGCTGAATTAGAGCTACCGGTAGTATCATTGCTATCTTTTACTGTTACAGTAAATGATTCAGCGGCTGATTCTTCTCTATCATGGTCGTTAGAGTCGGCGGCGTGCGTATAATTTGTATCTTGTACATAGTCATACTGCAAAGTGAATGTTCCGTCAGCAGCTTGAGTAAAGCCTGTGATAGTGATTGAACCGTATTGTCCGTCAATAACATTAGGAGATACTGTCCAAGCACCGTTGACAAGTGTAACACTTAATTGTGTTGTTGTTGCACTTCCGTCATTAGCATTGTGAGCAAAGGTAATTGAGCCACCGTCCATGCTTTCAGCGGATGTAAAGCTGATAGAACCGGAATCGGTATCACTTTTTGAGTTACCGCTTGGATCTTCATTTGTTCCATTTGTTCCTTCTGGTGTATAAGAATCATCGGTGTAGAGTGTGTCATTACCTGCTGTAATATTTGGAACATCGTTTGTGCCTGCAACATTGATTGTTAAATCAGCGCTACTTGTGTCACCATCTTTATCTTGCACGGTATATGTGAACACAAAGCTGTCAGTTTGACCGCTTGATAAGCTTTTATCGGTATACTCAAATGTATACGTACCGTCTTCTTTGAAGTAGATTGTTCCCTTATCGGCATTTACAAAGCCATGTGTATAACCGGCAGGTAAATTAGCAGCCGCAACCTCAGTCCAACCTGTTTCAGTTGTTGTTACATCGGTAAACTCTGTTTGAGCCCAGCCATCTGCACCGGAATCGTCCGCACCTTGATTATTGAAGCCTGCAATTACATTGCCTGTAATCGCTGCATCGCCTTCTGTCATTGAGCGAACATCGTCAGCGGCTAAAGGACCGTCGTCATTGACGTTAATATCAATGTCTTCGGATTCAACAGAACTTCCGTCTTCATCTGCAATAGTTACTTTAAAGCTGTCTACAGTATCGGTTTCAGCGCGATCTGTTTCGCCACCTGTCAATGTACCGTCATGATCGTGAGCAGTAGTGTGATCGAAGGAATATTCAAGTGAAGCAGTACCGTCAGCATTTGGCACAAGCGTGAAAGTGAGTGTGCCTGTAGTAGTGGTTACTTGCGCTGTATAGCCTGTGCTAAAATCTAGAACGTGGTCAACTGTTGTGCCGTCAGCTTTTGTAAGAGTCACAGTATAAGTGTGGGCATCTGCATCGCCGTTACCAAGTTCAATCTCTAAAGTACCATCTATGTTAAGTCCACCTATCGGTGCATCAACACCACCCTGTAATGATGAATCATCAACAAGGATGTCTTCACCTTGTGCTGTAATTTCAGGAGCGTCATTTGGCTTAACAGTAACACTTACAGAGTCATTATCGCCGTCACGATCGGTTACTTCAAAAGTAACTGTAATTTCTTCTTCAAAGAATTCGTGTTGATGAACAGTCCATTCACCGTTACTATTCAACGAAACAGTAAAGTAATCAGTTGTATTGCCGTTGCCATCATCATGCACAGCAACAAATGCGTTTGAATTTTGACCGACAGGTACAAGTTCAAGCACTACACCGTTAATAGTAAGAGTACCGATTGGAGTACCGCTTGCATCAAAGTTTACTGTGTTGTTACCGACAGTAATGCTTTCAAATGCGATATCTTCTAATCCGTCAGCGCCTTTAGTGTTGATAGTTCCGCCACCAGTAGCAACGATACCATTGTTGGGAGTGTTTGAATTATTTGGTGTAAGAGTAACTTCATCACCTGTTGAGTTGAAGCCGTCAATAACATCGTCTTCGATATTTACAGTGAAGCTGCCGTTCGCTGTATCGCCGTCACCGTCTTTAATAATGAAGTTGAATACCAAATCGGTTGGTGTATCAGCAGCGTCGCCGTTGGTTTCAAAGTCTTGGTTTTCGTCACGAGTTTCGCCTGCGTCAGGCGCATCGTGCTCAACAGGTTGAAGCAAGGTTACTGTGTACTCACCTGTAACACCATTCGCATCGGTTCCCATTTCAATGGTGAGATACACTTCATTGCCAACATAACCTTCAAGAACTAATGGATTAGTTGGGCTTTCTCTCCACTGAATTTCGTCACCGTCGTGATTATAAAGTGTGGGTTGATTTCCGATATTCCATGAGAAAGCTTCGGTTGCGTGTTGCAAGTCATCGCCGTAATCAAAATTGATTGTGCCTGTTACAGCAGATGCTATACCTACACCGAGAACTTGACCGGGAACTCTTCCTTCGTCAGAGCCGTTATTTAGGAAAGCTTCGTCAAGAAGAACTTCTTCACTGCTTGCTTCTGGGTCGTCATACTTGACAACAGGTATATCGTCACCCTTTACATTAAAGACAAGCTCATCTGTATCTGTGGCATTGTGTTCGTCGGTTGTTTTTACATCAAAAGTTTCGGTTGCTGTACCACCGCCAAGTTGATCCAATTTCGCTTGTTGTTCAGGAGTAACACCGATTTCATACGTGAAGTTACCTTCATCATCAACTACAAGGTTTCCGTATTCGCCCACAATGGTTGTGTCGGCTGTTGCGTTTGAAAGGTCGGTATCAACAGAAACATCAGCACCATTTAAATTCTTTGAAGATATAGTGATATCTTGTTCGCTCAATTCATCGCCGTCTTTGTCGTCATCAAGAACATCCAATGTGCCCTTGGCAATTTCATCGGTATTTTCTGTAAGACTAAAGTCGAACTGCGCATCTTCGGCGATAACAATTTCAGGTTTATCGTTTGTACCGTTTACGGTGATAGTAAGGGTTGTGGTTTTCACACCGCCTTGCCCGTCATCAACTTGCACAGTGTATGTAAGCGTAACAGATTCACCGTGATTCATCTGATTCACAAAATCTGTGTTTGCCAAGGTAAAGTCATAACCGTCACCTGCGGCATTAAGAGCCACTGTGCCATAATTATTTGTGATTGAACTTTGCTCTGCACCTGTGCTGTCAAGGAATGAATAAGTGAGAGCATCGTTATCGGCATCGGTTGCGCCGAATAAACCGCTTGCTGTGAGTTCGCCTGAGTAAGCAGAATTTGCATTTGCTTCGCCATTATCGCTGATATCGGCTTCTGTTGTTTCGTCACGTCCTACACCTGCTTCGTAAACAGCATTCGTCGTTGGAGTGATAATAGGATCGTCATTTGTACCGGTTACTGTGATTGTAAGATTTGCACTTGTTGGATCGCCGTCATAGTCTTGAGCGGTGTACGTGAATACAAGCTCATCGGTTGCACCGTTTGCAAGAGAATCATCTAAGTATTCAAATTCGTAAGAACCGTCCTCTCTAAAGTAAATATAAGAACCTTCGGGTCCTGCAAAACCGTGTGTGAAACCTGCGGGCAATCCCGTTGTGATTTCAGCCCAATTTGCTTCTGTGGTTGTTACATCAGTGATTTTTAATGAGCCGTCAGCTTGTTGAATGTCTTTTCCTTCAGCACCTACATTCGGCATATCACCTGTAGTGATATTTCCGTCAGAGTTTGCATCAAAACCTTGAAGAACATTGCCTGTGAGCTTTACGTTTTCAGTTGCGCCGCGCACATCATCAAAAGCTTCGGGTTGTACATCATTGAAGCTTAAGTTTGCACCGATTTCGATTGTAGCTTCATCTGTAGCTTCATCATTATCGTAATCTTTGGTTGTTACTTTGCCTGTAAGGGTGATAAGGTCATCCGCCAATGAAGCGATGTCGCTACCTGCGGCATGATCGATTGGTTGGTATTGAGTCATGGTGACAACACCATTTCCGTCAACGCTTACCTCAAACACTTTTACAGTGCCTGCCATACCCACGATATTGCCTGTTTGCGGATCGACACTCAAGATAATGTCAACGCCACCGCTGTTGAGCTGGCTGTCAATATTTGTTGTAGCTCCACCTTTCAAACCAAGGCTGTAAGACATTGTTGTTGAACCTGCTCCGTCAGCATTATATTCAGGAGATGCTTGGAAAGCAGTTGAAAAGTCAGCCGAACTTGAGCTAGCTGCAGTTCCTGCAATATCGGTATCGACATCGGTTGTTGCGATTGTTCCTTCTATTCTGGTAACTTCAAGTGATACAGTTGGTTTATCGTCACCAAAGTTCAAGTTGGCACCGATATTGATTGATTCTGAATCGGTTGCGCTGTCGCCTTCTGAATCGGTTGTGGTTGCAGTTGCAGTAAGGGTTACAAGGCTATCAGCCAATGAAGTCAAGTCAGAGCCTTGCGCGTGATCGATAGGACCGTGTTGTGTCATTGATACAACACCTGTTGCAACGTCTACGCTTACAGTGAAGATAGGTGTGCCGTTTGCTTCACCTACGATATTGCCATTTGCGTCTACTCTTAATACAATGTCCACACCTTGACTTTTAAGTCCGCTAGAAACATTTGAAGTTGCACCGTTCTCAAGCCCAAGTGAATACACAACATCGTGTGAGCCTGCGCCATCAGCACCATATTCTGAAGTTACAGTAAATACGCCTGAAAAATCAGCTGAGCTGTTTGGTTCAGCATCATTCACGATATCGGTTGTTGTGACAATAATTGTACTGTCACTGCCAACTTTTACGTCAACTTTCGGTCCGTCGTCTTCTATATTTACAGTGATTGAGGTTGTGTTACCGCCAAGTGTTGGATCGGTTGTGGGATCTGTTTTGCTATCATTAATAGTAACATCAAACTTTTCAGCTGCATTTTGTGTTGCGTCATGATTATTATTATCTGCTGAGTGGTCAAAATTATCATCTTGAATATAGGTATAATCAAGCGTGAATGTTCCGTCAGCCGCTTGAGTAAGACCTGTAATCGTGATATCGCCGTATTGCCCTGCTATTGTTGCGGGATTAAAATTCCATGTACCGGTTGCTTGGTCGTAGGAAATATTGATTGTATCGAGTTGATCGACTGTGCCGTCGCCATCAAAATCTTGTCTGAAAACAACTGTACCGCCGTCCATAGTTTCAGCTGACTTAAACACAATTGAAGAAGAAGCGAAATTGCTTGTTGCTCCGGGGTTAGCAGGTTCATTACTGCCTGCTGTTCCGTTTGCTACATAGGAATCATCGGTAGTGAGCGTTGCTGCTTGTGAAGAGATTTGTGGAACATCGTTTGTGCCGTTTACTGTGAAGCTTACAGGAACTTCTGTCCATGCGCCGTGCACGTCAGTTGTACGCACTGTGAAAGATTCGGTAAGAGTTTCACCTACACCGAGTGCATCGATTTCAGCATTTTGATACAAGGTGTATTCATAGCTTCCGTCGCCTTGAATGGTGAGCGTGCCGTATTTACCGGCAAGAACTACTGTTCCGCCGAATGTTGCGGCATCAGCTGAAACGCCATTTTCATTTTCAATGCTTAATCTTTGTTCGGTTGAAATATCATTACCGTCTTGATCGGCATCGGCAACAAAGAAATTACCGCTTGCAGTAAGGTCTGTATCTTCTGACAAAGTTGCATCGGCAACAACTACGCTGATTTGTGGTTGATCGTTTGTACCTTCCACAGTTACTGTAACTGTTTGTGTAAAACTTCCTGCTGAGCTGTTAACAATAATAGTAAATGTTTCTGTAACAACTTGCCCTTGATTTAATGTATTGGTATCGGGATCGATATTATCTAATTGATAGGTATATGTTCCGTCAGGAGCAATTGACATACTTCCGTATACGCCCGCACCGTCTGTTCCGGGAGCAAAACCAAAAGAAAGTGCACCACCGCTTGGGTTGAATATTTCAAATTGTCCGCTCACAACAGGTGAACCGGCATAAAATTCATTTGGGTCGTTTTCATTATTGCTGAGAAGATCGACATCTCTCACACCTTCTTCTGAAACATTCAAAACTAAGTCTGAACCATCCGGAACTAATGAAGGAGGCGTGCTGCTACCTAAACCATCAGATAAAAATGGATTAACACCATAGCCGGAACCGCCGTCAACGCCGTCAAGTGCGCTTACACCGCCGGCAAGTAAAGGATTATCCGTGCCATATACACCCGGAGACCCGGCCACCGCGGCAGGAGCCGCAGCCGGACCGGCAGCAGGCATTAAGGTTGAATCAAAAGCATTGAAGAAATCCGCACCGGCGATAAATTCTCCATCCAAATAGAAATCAGGTACAAATTCATCATTATATATAGTATAAAAATCTTCTAAAACTATGCTTGAACCATCTGCATCGAAAGCTACAACCAAGTCATCGTCAATTCTTTCAAGAATCGCTTCCGAAAGATCAAAATCAAAGGAAAACTCAGTTGTTTCCTCAGTAATCGGCATAACTTCATTTATACCGGTAGCAGGCTTAACTAAATTCATTAAAGCCATAGAACACCTTCCTCTTTTTTAAAGTAGAATGTTAGTTTATTATTGTTAGGATTAAACAGTGAACAAAGCAAAATACAACAGCAAAAAAAGCGTATTGCAGTTACTTTATGAGTAAGCCTGTCTATATAAATCAAAGAATCACCACTTACTCAATTCTGCCGACAATAATCATCGTTGCAGATAAATATTTTCAAGTCCGATACGAATACCATAGGTACAAATACAATGCAAGCTTAATTTATTTTTTTATTGTTTGTAAAATCAATATGTTACAACATATAAAAAAAATTTTACGTATTTATCAT
>CAYJPB010000006.1:30808-39441 GCA_964371955.1 uncultured Desulfovibrionaceae bacterium
TCATCAATTTTTCCGGTCAAAAAATTCACTTGCACTTGCAATACACTTAAATATTAAGTCTTTATAGTAACTTGTCAAGCAAATTTGTTTATTACAATTAATGAAAATTGAACTTTCAATCGTTACAGAAATTGGCATTGCTCTTTATCCGCAACACGCAAAACGTTTGCTGAATTATATAGCGTTGCAGAAATGCCTTTGTTAAAATTATCGGGATATTATAGTTTGAACCGATGAATTGTATGCCACGAATGGTAAGTAAGTCAGCAAATTTTGAATTTTGCAAGACTTATTGTATAGGTTTTTTAGGGAAATTTAGGGATAAATTGATGTTTTAGAGATAAGTTCCTGATTTTATAAATACAATATTTTTCAAAAAATTTGAATTGGTATTACGTTATTTTGATTGTACTTTAAACTTTCAAAAATGATTCCATAGCGACTTGTGATTCTTGCCCATCTTGAATAATGTCTGCTTGATTATTGTAGAATGGCGCAAGTTCTTCTCTCCAATACACGGCAACATGCATAAAATTTTCCATAATTCTTAGGAGGATATTTTCATCAAGAGTGTGAATTGAAAGGGCGGTTTGCAAAAGTACAATATTTAAATCTTTGTTAATTGCCAAGGTAAAACCCTGCGTTTTTTCAAAGAAAAACTGCCCTTCAAGCAACATTTCGTAAAAAATATCTCTATTTTCTTTCGGTAATTCTAAGATATCACCGAAAATGAGTATTTGCTCTGCTTCGTCTAAATACTGAAAACTAATTAGCACATCTTCCACGCCGATTACCGCATGGTTGCCCTCTTCCACTTCAAATTCGTCATTACCGAGTAATGATGCCGTTCTTTTCATCATGCCCACAAATGCTTCGCTCATACAAACTCCTTAGGATTTATATATTATGTTATAATTGACTGAAGAATCTATGCCATATCTAAATCAACCAATCTTCCTACGCCGTCAGTATTGATGATATATTCAATATAGATATCGCGATCGGTTGCACCAACGGGGCGAGAAGCAATTAAGCGTATTTCCCCGTTTTCAAGACGAGCTGCTTCAAGATTGAGGTATGAATGTTCATACGTTGGGTTGAGAGGATTTGCGAGTGTACGCATAAAGCCTGCCGGGCCGGCTTGAGTGAAGCAATAAAGCAATGTTGCAGCTTGATTGTCATTCCCCATACAAAAATCCAATGCGTTTGTCACTATTCCACGAGAAATCTCAGAGGGGTTTCCGGCTTTATACTTTGCAATTTCGGGGTTTGCATCAGCACCCGGTCTGGAACTGATTTCCACTATTTCATCTCCAAACTTAATTATCGGCTTTACATCACCGTTTGGCTCTCTTCTGGAAATATCCTTTGCCAAGAGTTCTTCAACTTCATCAAACATTGTTCTTCCTTCTTGTACAATTTTAGGCACAAATTGCATAGGTATATCATCAAGATAGAGCGAATCCATAGTTAATCTTGTTTCTCCTTTCAAATACGCTATACTATCGGGAATGTTAACACCGCTCTGAAAGAGCATAGAGACTTGATTGGAAAAAAATTCAGTCGGAAAATCTGCTCCATCTACAGCAGGACGATAGTTTTGGAATTCACGGATAAATTGCTGCTCAAACTGCCTGGAAATAGCTTGAAGAATTTCCGTATTCGAGCGTTGAAACTGTTGCGGCATAGCAGGTCCGTTTGGAAAAGCAGTATTCCAAAGAAGTTGTTGGCTAAACACTCCGGTTGGTTGAATTTCACGCATTGCATCATAATTGGCGATAACAAATACAACAGCATCATTCATAAAGCCACGTCCGTCACCTGCTGTTGCGTTCATCAATTCCAAAACATCTCCACGCACAAGTGGCGATGTCTCTTCAAGTCTTATAATTCCGGTTCCTGCAATCAAGTCAATAGCATGATACAAACCACCAACTCTATCTTTAGAAATCATATCTGATAAGTTCTCTTGAGTGAAGGCTGTTTTTGTTCTGTCAAGATAATTTTCCAAATAAGAAATTGCGCATCTTCTCAATTCTGCTCTTTGTTCGGCAGAAACAGGCTTATTATTTCCGTGGCGAGTAATGAGAGCGTCAATAGCATTATCTATGGGGAGTCTTCCATTTGCATCGGGGGTGTGAACAAAGTTATGAATAGCAACAGCATTTGCAATTCTGTTATTGGCTTGCATGGCGTTTGCGGCATCAATGGCAGCTTTTGCTGTATTTCCTCTTAAAGATCTTCCGCTGGCGTGCAAATCGTTTAACGCACGATATGCCGCTGTGTTGGCAACATTGTCGCCATAACTTGTTCTGAGTTCTCGCTGAAACTGTACAATAGCGGCTCTTTTGGTACTGCTGAATGTGAAGAAAGAGCGAAAATTACCGATAGCCTTTCCCTCTCTTCCCACAAAGGCGGTGTCTGCATGAGCGTTTGGTGCAGTATTTTGCGTAAACTGCTGAACTCTTTGCATTATTGATGCATTATTGATTGTTGACATATTTTACTCCTACAAAGTTGGCGTTTTTTATTGTATACTTTGTGAATGCATTTTATGTGCCAAAACTTGCGAAATCATGTTTTTCATTTTCACGGATACAATTTAGAAGCAGAAATTACCTATCAGCTGTTTTCTAGATACGCATAAGGGTTACATGGTCACTTTCGTGTTCGGCTTCTTCTTGAATTTCTTTATCAAATTCAGCTATATTTTGAGCCATATATTCAATATTTTCACGATTCATTGCATGGAGTTTTTCTGTCCACATTTCTGCAATTTGTGTAAAAATTTCCACTTGCTCTACAAATTCGTTAACTTCCATGCCCTGTATGGGAATAATATGTTCTAAAAACACAGTATCCACTTCCTCGTTATAGCTGAGGCATGCGCCACCGGTTTGATGGAGAAGAAAGTTTGCGCAAAGCAATTGCTTGAAAATTCCGCCCCCGAGTGATGAGGGTGAGCCTAAAGGTATTTGCACCTGAAAAGCAGTCATTGGGTTGCGCCACTGTATAAAAAGGCTTGTGTCTTCAAAATTTATAAGTATATTACCTTCTTGGCTCAATTCAAGATTTTGTTGTAATGCCTTTCCCAATGCTTCTATATATGCCAGTTCTTCCATGATATTTTCCTTTGTTTTGTTTTATAATTTTATTGTTGTTCTCGTCCAAAGTCAAAATCAATTGCTTCCGAATCACCGTTCGGCTTTATTAAAAGTTCAAGTTTACCCACATAACCGTTTGATGGATGCATGCTTACAGTTACAGAAACATCGCCTGTATCAAGTTGTTTTATTTGTGTATCATACACACCATGTTCAGAAGCGCTTGTTCCCAAAGCGGGCGCAAGCAGAGTGAAATTTATTGTGGCAGCTTGAGTAAGAGATTGTAAAACAACTGCTTTTTGTTTTTCACTTTGTGTCATTCTTTCAACGGTAGCCATGATATATGCGAATGTTGGATGGGCGGGGGTGTTTTCTCGATCGGGGATATCATGGACTCCAATTCGTGATGAAGTCTGATCAAGAGGTTCAAATGTATAAGAAGAAGGAGCGGGTCTTCTACGAAAATCTGTCACAAGTCCGTAAGCATTTTCCGGAGTATAATTATCCAGACTTGAAAGACCGGGTTTACTTGTGAGATTTTCAAGCGTCATGCGTATCTTTCCTTGATGGAAGTCGATAAGAGTTTTATGCGATATTCCAAGCGAAATAGTGCTTTTCCAATGCTCTTGAATTGATTGTATATTCTTATCAGGCATAAGCTCTCTGAAGAGTGGTACTATCGCATTGTGATGATCACGTACAATTATGGCGGACATATTATCTTCATTGATATTTTTCGGTGCTTTTTGCCCCATAATTGCAGTATACACTTGTGCCGGTGTGGGGTTTGGGTTTTCATGGTACAATGCTAAAAGTTCGTTTTGATATGTGCGCATAAATCTTTCAATAGATACAAAAGGATGCGCTGTTTTAGAAGAAGAAACCAAAAAGCGTTGTTCAAAAGCAAATAAAATGTCCAAATCCTCTTGTGAGGTGGAATTGAAAAAAGTGGTGAGAACTTTTCCAAGATCGCTAAATATGGGTTTTTCCGTTGTACGTATAAGCACAGTTCCCAATGCTGCAATATGCCTGCTATCAAAAAGTCTTGCATTGGTTTGAACGGGTCGCATAGAAAATTCCAGAATAGAAAGAGGCGTACTTCCTGTGGGTTTTCCCGCTATTTCTTGCGCTTTTTCAAGACTTACACTTTTGAGCACATCAAGGAAGAGATTTAAAGCTGATAGTTTAGCTATAGCAGTATCTATTGATTTTTTTTGGGCTGCAGATGCATTGTCTGAATTTAAAGCGAGTTGATAACTTGAATAGTTTATTGTATCAACAAATTGCAGAACATTTTCACCGCTCATCAATGTGGCCAAAGCTTCTATTTGAGTTGCGCTCATATTTGAGTTATCAACAAGCACTCGAAGAATAGAAGGCAGAGTTGTATTCAAGCTAAGTCCGCTCGACGCGGAAGCAGAAGAAATAAATTCGCTCAGTTGGCGTAATTGCGATGAAAATTTATGTTCAATGGCAAATGGGTTTCGTGTCACTGATGATAAACGACTGGTGAGATCGGTAATTCTTAAAGCAAATTTTTCAAAAAATTCTGTATTTCTTATTTCTGATCGCAAAGCAAGTTCAATCAAAACAGGTTTATTTTCGGCTTGTATCTTTCCGTTTTCCTGAATAGCCTTGATAGTGTTTCCCAAGCTTGTGAGTTGCTCGGTTAAAGATTCTTCTATAGCCTCAACAATTTCTGCTTCTGAAAGACGCACATTGGGTTTTACTTGAGTTACGCCTGCATTGGCAAGCATATCTTCACGAGCTCGTTGTATTCTTTCCTGTATAGCATTTTTCACTCCCAAGGAATATTCCGAGGTAGAGATTTTTGCAAGATCAGCAGCAGTCAAAGAAGCAAGACCAAGTTTTTCTTTATTTTTTTCAATAAAATCCAAAAACTTTTGTGAAGGCGCTTGAAAATAATTTTCAGTTGATGTCACAACATATTGTGAAGAAATATCTGTGATTAATTCAAGATTTTCGGCACTTACTATCTGCCCAAGTTCAGTGGCTACTGCTCCTAAAAGCTTTGAAACATCACGCGGTATTCTATTGGGCATTGCAAAGTCAAGCATAAGCGCAGTAAGATCTTTTTTCCCGACAGTAATACTGCTGTCGCTCATACCCTCGGCACGTAAGGTATCGACAAAAAAATTGGCAACACTATGTAGTGAGATAAAGGCATTAGCTAAGTTTTGTGTTTGCTCAAATGTAAGTTCTTTAGAAAAATTCTTGTATGGAGAAAGCCCGCCTGCAAAGGAGGTGAGCGCTTCGTGGGTAACTCCCAAGAGGTGAACACTTGGTAATTCAGAACCGGAAAGGAGCAAGAATTTTAGCGCATTTGCCAAAACTTTTTGTTCTTGTTCTGCATTAAAATCACCTGATATAAGGTATTCACTTGAAGCAACGGCATTTTTTAAACTTACAAATATATCAGCCACTTCCATAGGGTCTGTCACATCGCGTTCGCCCATAATCACTTCTGCCGCCGCTTTACCGTTTAAAATAGGATTAATATACAAAGGTAAGTCTTTCACATCGAAAGGAAAGTTTAAAGGTTTTTCTTCACAAAATGCAAGAATTTCACTCAAGTCCTCTGCTCTTTCTCCAATAATTTCAAGTGCCATTCTGTCAAATATTTCTTCGCACTTTGCTTGTATATCGGCATCGTTCAAGTCAAGAGCACGCGCATGTGGTTTGAGTTTTGCCACTAATTCCGGGTTATGCGCCAAAGCTTCGGCAAGACTTTCGGGAAGTCCGTGCTCCGATAAAGCCTTTGCCATTGACGAGGTAAAATACGTATTGACAAGATAATCGCAAATTGCATTGTGCTTTGCTTCGACAGTATTGATTGCCTTAGTGTCAGCTTTAGTTAACATATCAAGATCACCCAGAAAAGCTTCTATCTCTGAATTGGAAATTAAGTCTTTTTCAAGTGCCGTAAGCGTTGTTTCAAAAGCGTGCTCTCTTCGTGTGCTTTCAAAAAGAAATCTTTCTGACTTTCCTGCATTTTCAAAAATTGCAACATAAGTATCAAGTATATCTCCAATAGTTGCAGACAATTGTGAGGGAACATCAGCCCATGATGGAAGAGGATGCAAAACTTTTGCATCAATCATACGATTAAATGCTTGTGATTGCAAAATGAATTCGGAAACAATTGCTTTTCTGGGTTCAAGTCTTTTTCCTACACACGCTTTATCCAAATAATCTTTTGCAAATTGTTCTTTGAGAAAATCTTTCAAGAAAGTTTCTTTATCTTCGATTGTCGAAAGGTCAATCTTTTTGTCGAAAGCAAAATCTCGTAAAATTTTCAATTGTTTAGATGTTAAAACATTATTATTTCCAAGAATATCAAGAACGGCTTCATTCTTAACAAACAAAGTTTGCGCACTTGAAGCAAGCGTTCTCATAACATCTTTAATATGTCGTGCCGTAAGCGGCTTTCCCGTAGCGATGAGCGAGTCTGTGATATCCGTCACGCTGGATAAATGGTTGGCATAGGTGGGATTAGAGCGCAAAGCTTGCAAAAAAGTTTGCACTGTTCTAATGTTTTCATTCTTTCTTGCTGTTTTGCTAAAAAAAGAAAAAGCTGATTTAGTTTGAAGTGTGTGTCCATCAACAAATACTTGCTGATCGGACTTTGTCGATTGTGAAGCAACAGTAGAAAAGGTTTGTAAACTGACAGGCATAATAACTCCGAGTTTTATTGTTAATTCTTTTATGTCTTTTCACCGAGAATAAAGTTTGCATATTCTAAGAAAAAATACAAGCATAATTATTCATACTTCACACTTGCAATAAACATACCATCTATACGCAAGACGTTTAAAAATACATATATACCTGTTTTACAGTTTGACATCTATAGTGAGAGCATCACATTGTGATTGACATTCTCTATTAAAAATACAAAAGCCATAGTTAAAATTTAACTATGGCTTATTTGATTATAAAATTAGTTATATTGCTAAAGTACAATATAACTACTAAGGTTTACATAGAAGCTCCATACTCTTCCAATATTGCCATTGCTTCGGCATTACCCTTTGCATCGGAAATCTGATAAGCAGTCATTCCTCTGCCAACAGCATCGGGGTTGACACCGGCTTCAAGCAGCTCTGTTATACCTTGAACGTTTTGCATGTTTGCGGCTTGTTGTATAGCAACATAATCATGCAATGCAGGCAATTCGGGATCCGCACCGGCTTCAATTAATGCTGTGATAACGCCCGGTGCCGAACTCAGTGCCGCATAGTTTAGTACACTATCAGAGGTTGTGGCGGTTCCACGTGCATTCACATCCGCGCCATATTCTATCAGGAGTTTAACCGCTTCGAGGTTTTGACGCGCCATCATAAGAGGGGTGAGCATAGGGCGAGTAGCATACGTGTCTGTTCGCGCACCATTGTCCAGAAGCACACGCATAACTTCAACGTGTCCTCCATCAATGGCATAATTGAGGACAGTTCTGTCATCGTCTCTTTCATTTACACCAAGAACATCAGCACCGGCCTCAATAAACAGTTTTACAGCTTCAAGTTGCCCATTTTCTGCTGCATGCATAATCGGAGTACGCCCCAGACTATCTGTATAATTGACGTCTGCACCTTCGGCTAATTCAGCAGTAATTACATCCAATTCACCACGCTTTGAAGCTCCGATAAGTTCAAGGCTCGCAAATCCGCTTGTGGTTGTAAGAAAGAAAAATGAAACAGATAAAGTCAATAATTTTAAACGCATATTAATTCTCCTTGGTTAAAGTAAAACAAATAAAACTCTACAAATTACACGACTTATTAATATGCTGATTTAAGTGCTCTGTCAATGTGCCAAACGGAACATTGGAAGACATTGCACGCCCTTTCTGAATGTTTTATTTTAATACTAATGTAGCGATTTAAAAAATAAAAAAAACAGTATCAACTTAAGGTTTTCTCGCTTAAGCTTTACCCAACCGGCGCAACATACACTTCTACAAAGACAGGTTCTGTCACTTCCGTTCCATACCTTTGGTGGATAAAGGTTCTTTCTTCGTAAACAACACAAACTCTTTCATCCATAAAATTTCTCAGAACATCAGGAATTTCATCGGGTATAAGAACTCCGTCAAGAGTATTAAAGGTAATATAGCTTTCATTGGCGAAGGCAAAGCCAATAAAAATATCACACCTTATCGAGGGTATGGGAGGAAGCTCTCTTCTACTTGGATTTTCAATAATTGGGAAAGGCGCTGAATTTGTTCCGTAAGCTGCTTCATAATTGTCTATAGCACTTACCGCAGGAGAAAAGGATTCTACAACACCTGTTTCATGATTGGTTGATTCTATTATAAAATTAGGATACATCGAACTTATATTACAGGAAATAAGTATGCTTTCGCCCAATCTTGTTTCATACACCATTTCTCCCGCGGAGAACAAACCGCTGTTTTCATTATAGATATATTCATACACACGCAGAGTTGAATTTTCATTAGCAGGTTTTACAAGAAAATTTTCATCGCCGGGGTAGCTCAATCTGGTT
>CAYJPB010000007.1:0-34005 GCA_964371955.1 uncultured Desulfovibrionaceae bacterium
CTCCAACAACGAACCAATTGATTAAGAGTCAACTGCTATACCAATTCAGCTAATGATCCACTTCCCTCAAAACAACGTATAGTGAACTTAGCAAAAACAAGGTGCAAGAGTCAAGTTATTTTTTTCATGTTCGAGAATTTAAATGTTTACAATTAAGGAAATCTGATATATATTCTTAATAAGAGGTGTGTTATGAAAAAATTTTGTCTTGCATTATTCTTTGTCTTTACTTGCTTCTTTCCTACTCATTCACTTGCTGATGTTACTCCATCAATTCAACATTCTTGGTTTAAACTTGAAAATGAACAAAATTATATACTCTTATTGGAACTTGCTTTTGCTGAAGATACCTACACTTATTCTCCAACTTACGATAGCTACCCTACTGTTTTTAATACAAATTTCAACTATGTTCTCCACTACCCACATGCCGAAGAACAGTTTGACCCCATCTCACAAACAACACTCGAACGATTCGATAATACCGTCAACTATTTTCTTGTTTTTGATTCTTTAAGCGCCGAAACTCTCTCGCTGTCTCCTAAAATGTTGATCTGCACCGATACAAATTGCACACCCTACTCTACTATTCTCAATATTGATATTCCTCAAGATTTCAATACAATACAAGAACTCAACTCATCCAGTTTTTATGAAGATTTCACGCAGTCGCTCACGCTTTCAGTTCCTGCAAGCCAAATTCAGACTGTCAGCTTGCAAAGAAATACAGAAAATACAAACCAAACGGAAAATCAAGAATTTGAATTTCGTATCCGCTATTCTACTGAATCAATTGAAATTACAAGCCTCACTTTTGCAATTGTGCTCGGGTTTCTTGCCGGATTTATCTTGAATCTTATGCCTTGTGTTTTGCCGGTTATAGCAATTAAAATTGCCTCCCTTGTGCAGATGAGTAATCACGATAAAGCAGAGCAAAGTAAATATATTCGCATACATGGCATTTTCTTTTCTTTCGGCGTACTTACATTTTTCACTTTTCTTGCAATTATTATAGGTGGATTTGACCTTATTTGGGGCGCATTATTCCAGCAAACGTATTTCATAGTAGTCTTATCGGGTGTGATTTTTCTGTTGGGCCTAAGTTTTTTGAATGTCTTCACTTTACCGCTTTTCAATGTGCGCACTCCAAAAGTTTCATCTATTCATATTGATTCATTTTTTCAAGGACTTGTAATAAGCCTTATCGCCACACCTTGTTCCGGCCCATTACTTGGAGGCGTGTTAAGTTTTAGCCTAATCCTTCCTTTACATCTTGTTATTATTGTATTTTTAGCAACAGGACTTGGTATGGCTTTTCCCTATCTCTTACTCGCGATATTCCCCTCGCTTATTCGCTTCATACCGAAATCCGGAAATTGGACACTGGTTATGGAACAAGTGCTTGCATTTATTCTTTTTGCGACAAGCATTTACCTTATTTCGCTTCTGCCCGATGAAATGACCGTAGCCGCTATAATATATAACTTTCTTGTGGCATTGTTTGTGTGGATTTTTCTCTTCTTCAAACGCTCAAAACGTGCGCGCTGGTGGGCATTTTTCCTCTTTATCCTCCATTCCTCAATATCCTATTATTTCTTGAGCGATATGCACGATGAACCAAGTCTTACATGGCAAAACTATTCCTATCAAGAATTCAGTGACGATCTTGGAAACACTCCTATGCTTGTACAATTCACGGCGGATTGGTGTCCAACGTGTAAAGTGCTTGAGGGTAGCGTGCTCACGCATGAAAATATTGCCCCGCTTGCCGAAGAATATGGATTAGAGCTTGTTCAAGTTGACATGACATTACCAAACGAAGAAAACGAAAGCCTCCTTAGAAGCCTTGACAGTGTAAGTATTCCATTGCTTGCCTTTTTCCCTCGAGGAATTTTCGCTCATTCGCCAATTGTGCTAAGAGATATTTACACTCTCAATCAAATCAAAGACGTTCTCGAAACAAATTTTTAATCAATTTGTGCTTGCTTGACAGTACAATTCATTGGGGATATATTTTTCTATAACATAAAGACTATGGAGGTTGCTATGAAAGTTATGCTTTTACACGGAAGCCCTCGCAAAGAGAGCTGTACGCGTGTTGCTTTGGACGAAATTGCAGGCACACTACAATCATGCGGAGTTGATTCAGAACTTGTAAGTATTGGAACAAAGGCAATTCGCGGTTGTATTGCTTGCAGAAAATGTGTTGAAACAGGACGTTGCGTTTTTAATGACGATCCTATTAATGAATGGATTGACGTATTGAAGGAATGTGACGGACTTATTGTTGCTTCACCTGTATATTATTCTTCGCCAAACCCAACTGTGTGTGCCGCATTGGATAGAATGTTTTATGGAAATTCTGCCCATTTTGCGTTAAAACCCGGTGCCGCAATTGTGAGCTGTCGCCGAGCAGGTTCAACTTCTGCACTCGATATATTACAAAAATATTTTACTATTGCACAAATGCCTATCGTTTCATCACAATACTGGAATATGGTACACGGAAATACTCCAGACGAAGTGCGTCAAGACTTAGAGGGCTTGCAAACAATGCGAGTGCTTGCAAAGAACATGGCTTGGCTTCTCAAGTGTATTGAAGCCGGCAAAAACTCTGTAGCTCTGCCTGAAAGAGAACAAAAAATCGCGACAAACTTTATTCGTTAACATTTTATGAAAAAACTTATCTTAATTGTAGGAATGCATAGAAGCGGAACAAGTCTTCTGTCAAGAGCAATGTCGATTTTTGGCGCAAAGCACGGAGAAAACCTTTTGGGGCAAACTCCGGGAAATAAAAAAGGACATTGGGAAGATAAAGATATCATGGCGCTGAATATCGAAATCTTGTTCCGTTTAGGAAAAGATTGGGATACTATAGCACCAATATCTCAAGAAGATTTGCAAAAGCTTCACGATTGGGGTCTTCTTCAAAGAGCTGTTGCATTGTTGCAAGACAAGTTTGCAAATATAGAAGTACTTGCTTTAAAAGAGCCGCGTATCACTCGACTATTGGCTTTTTGGAAGCAAGTATTTTCTGTTTTAAATATTGATATAAAATATGTTTTTGCTTTTCGTCACCCGTATACCGTTGCCCAATCTCTACACAAAAGAAACAATTTCCCCTTAGAAAAAGGCATGCTTCTTTGGTTTAGTTACAATATTTTTGCGCTTGAAGAGCTTAATAACAAAGCTCTCTGTTTCATTGATTATGACAGTTTTTTGAAAACTCCCGAACGCTTTATTCAGCAACTGGAGCCTTTTGTGGGAGAAACAATAATTCCACACGAAAAAAATCTTTTCCTCAATGAGTTTTTAGACATTAACCTGCGCTCATTCACAACGAACGATACTCCCGAAAATTTTCCACATATCTATAATGAATTTTACAATTATCTGCTTTCTTTTCAATCCGAATTGCAATATTCATCAAAAGATTGCAAAAAATATATTTATTATTTTACAAAAATATTCAATAAATAGCATAATTTGCTCTTTATTGACTCATAAAAATTTCTACATTTCCAACAAAGTTCTCATTTCTCTGTTGGCATGTTTTATGCATACATATAAATTATACATGAAGGAAAGCTTATGAATATTACTGAATTATTAAAAGAAGCGGCTCAATTACTCAATATAAGAGAATTGGAGTTGGAGGAAAACAAAGAAGTAAGTCTTAGCTTCGACAACATAGTTGTCACTGTACAGACAAGCACTGATGAAATTTTGCTCCTTACAAGGCTTGCAGATGCGCCCAGTTTTATTAGAATGAACGAAGCAGAATACGAGAATTTGTATAAATTCCTTTTGGAAATTTCACATTTCGGGGCTTTGGACGTGTATATAGGACTCGACACTCTGCAAAGCTGTTTCACTTGCACTTCAAAACTTTTTTTGTATGCATTGGACGCGCAAAAATTCATTAGCCACCTTCAAAAACACGTTAATACTGCAGAAATGTTAAGGGATGCCATACAGAATAAAGATACTATTTTTGAGGAAGCTAAACCTCTTTTTGAATTTACCATGCTAAAAGTGTAGGAGCAATACATGAATTTAGAACTATTATTAAAGAATTTACAAAAAACAATGGGCTATAAAGAACTTTTACTTGATGCAAATAATGAAATAACTTTCAATTTTGAAGATATTTACATTAGTATCAAACAGTTAGAAGATTCTCTCATACTTGTCACACGGCTGTGCGATATACCCCATCAACATTCAAATATATATGCATTGGCTTTGCAAGAAAACAATTATGCGGCACATAATGGATATATAAGCGTAAACAATGGAGATTATTCACTTACTTTCACAAGTAAAGTACCCACAGCTATGCTTGAAGAAAGTATTTTTATAAAAAGACTCAATACACATTTTGATGCAGTAAAAAAGATACTTGTAAAGTTTGAAGAAAATTCTCTGTAGACAGCAAGCTCTACACGTATTCTTTCATTCATGTAATTACTCAATAACCATAAAAAAAGTAGGAAAAAAATGTCAAACATAGAAAACAGAAATATTATCAACAACCTCACAGAACAGCTCAGTCGAATAGACAGCCAACATGTACAACTGAATGAAGGAAATGACGGCATTGCTCAAGCAAGCCACTCTCTGGGTGGAAGAATTCTCAATTGGGTGAAAAACATTTTTTCTTCTGAAGACGCCCAAAGAAATAAAGCTTGCCTCAGCTTCGTCGAAAACAGCGTGCAACAAAACCTCGGTGATGGTTATTCAGATATGTTCAGGATAAAACTAGACGATGCCATGCAGTCAGGCAAACCAATTTCAGGTAGGCAAATCGCTACCGTATTACGTGAACTAAGCGAAATTAAAACAGAAAACGAACAAATTATTTTAGGCAATTGCCAAAAAGCAAACGCAAAAATCATAGAAGGTCTATTTAATCCGATGGATCGCCAAGTCTCTGAAAAAATAACAGGAATTTTAGAGAGATCACATTTAAGTATGGCGGATTTCCCTCAAGCCGGAATTGAAAAATTAATCTCTTCACTCATCACAGCCGCAGGTGAAGTTTCAGAACAAACCCTTGCCCCTCTTGATGAAGAAGCAATTTTAGGGCTTATTGATGGACAAATGAATCTCCCAATAAATAATATCGTGCACCAGAAATGCGACCTTCTTGTTGCTAACAGCGAATTTTCCCTAAAATCAATGCTTGAAAATGCCCTTTCCGCCGCAGGACTTACCGGCGAAATATCAGACAAACTTGCAGATCACTACGCGTATAATGCCGGATACTCTCTATCTCAAACAGCTTTGGGTAGTGATAGAATTATGCCGACCCAAGAACAGGCAAATGCCGCAATTCAAAAAGCTGTTGCTAAATTTTCCGATGCACTGCTTGAAATTAACGAAACAGCAATGCCGGATGCACTCAAAGCAGTTTTTGTAAAAAATTTATTGAATATCAACAATATTTCAAAAGATCTTATTAAAGTTTCTGCACAATGTTTGACCCCACAGAATCTACAAACAGTTCAGACCATTTTCAATCGTGCCACTGAAGCCACTCCTTTTTCCGCAAAAGCTGATATGATTGCGCTTGAAGCAAGTATCGCTAGAAATATCCTCGACGCAAACGCACAAGGTGCGGAACTTGGTGGCGATCAAATGACCGACATTTATGATCTTTTTGCAACCACATCTATGGGATACCTCTCCGATACACAAGCCATTTCAGGTTTGAATAAGATTTTGCCAACTCGTACATTATTTGATTTACAGATGGAAGTCAAAAAACCCCAACTGACAGCTGATGAGAAATTTTCTGTAGATACTGCAGGAAAACTGCTTATAAGCCTTATGAGAGAACGCGCAGAAACAACAAGAGAACATCAAGTAGTAGACACATATATGTTCGGTGTGCCCGCCGGCGTACTCTACCCTGAAGATCAAATTGCGCTTGAAACACAAAATACAGGTAAAACAACGTTTGCACCAACTATTACTGCCGGCAAAGCAAAGATAATCGCAACCATGCAAGCGTCAGTAAATGAAAACCGAGCCCCCCTTATGGGACAAAGCTTCGATCATGAATTGGCAAATGCTACCGAGTATCTTGCAACGCTCGCTCCCGAAACAAAAGAACATAGTAACACACTACAATCATTGGCAAATATAACCAGAAGTGCTAACTCAGACTATGGCAAATTCATAAGACCTTTTTCCAATGCTTTTATCAAAGATTTTGCGCGAGGTAATGAATGGGTTGTGAACGGCGTTCCTTTAGAGAATACTATTGGTAGCGAATCTGATGAAGACAAACTCAAAAAAATGAAAGATCTTGTAGCGACTTTTAACGATGATCCCGTGCTTGCGGGCAAAGTTCTCGGCGAGCTCCATCAAGGTATGATAGGAACTCTCTATGAGGGACTTCAACTAAATCCTGACATCGCCCCGTGGTTTCCCGATTTTATGATGACCCAAGCAGACAATATTGTGCAAAATATGAAGTTTGACATAACTGCAAACCCTGACGGAACTTTCGCTGTAAATGTGCAATTTGCTCAACAAAAGTTCTCAGGGCTTGGCGTTCAAGCAAGCGTACAGTTGCTTCTTACCGATTTTGAAAACGATCGCCCCACAATAACAGTTGTTGATGCAATTATTACAAATCAATAAGTGTCTGCTGTAAGTTTTCAATTCTCAGTTCAACAGCTTTTTTATTGGGGTGATTGATAAGTGATTCTTCAAACACGGCAATTGCTTCTTCATAGCGACCAAGCAATTCAAGACAGTCACCCTTAATAAAGAGCGCTAAAGCTATCTCATCATCAAGTAAGCCATGGAGAGTAAGGTAAGCATCAACAAATACAATTGCGTCTTCGTAATTTTCTGAAAGAAATGCCAAAGTGTAGTTGTATTCTGCAATAATTTTCTCATAACCAATCGGATTCTTCAATGCAAGCGAATAAAGTATAGCTTTTGCATTTTCAAAATCAAAAGAATTGAGAGCATATTCAAGCAGTTGAAATTCAATAGCGATCTTCCGTTCTTCCGAAATACCTTCCAAAAGTAAAAGATTTTGCCCTGTTTCTATGGCTTTATCAAACTGTTGAAGAGCCGAATACGCTTCAACAAGTTCCTCATAGATGAAAATTCGCTGTTCAGGCTGTGTAAAGGTTTGCATATTTGATTCTAATACGCTGATGACATTGGAGATATTCCCCAGCTCTTTTGTTGCATAAATAAGTTGCTGGAAAACTTCCCATCTTTTTTGTGAGTCCAATTCTTGAATAAGAATACGCTGTGCAAGCTGTGCGGCAAGGCTCCAGTCGCTTTCTTCGAGGGCTGTTTCAAAAAGTGCGTAATCTTGAGCGCTTTCATCTTCGCCTAAGCAGCCCGACAAGAATAATACACAGAAAAAAGAAAAAGTTATTATAAGAGTTTTAATTTTCATAATTGCTTTCATGTTTAGTTTGTTCATATAGTGGTTTATAGTGCCGTATTAAACGGGTAAGTTCATTATGCATAGGTGTGAATGTGTTTTGCATAAAATTGTTATTATTTTCCATATATCTTTTACATTCGCTATGCAAAATTTGTGAAACAGATGAGGTCATTTTTTTTAAATTTTCGAATTGATTGAGGCGATTTTCAACTGTTTTTTCAAGAAGCTCAAGAGCATTGGTGAGCTGAGGTAAATTCTTAATATCACTTTGAACAGCAAGTTTTGCAAATTCATAATACAAAGGAATATTCAAATCCTTGTTCGTTGCATTTGCAAAAAGTTTTATTTTTTCATTAAGATTTGTTTTTTCATGATTTGCAAGCGCGTAAAGTCCGTCATACCAATATGGTTCTTTCATTAATTGCGATTTAATTTCTTCGTAATCATTTCTTTGAATAATTTTTTGCAATGCTTGCTTGTATTCAACATTTAAATGAGGAATGAATTTCAACCATTCATCGAGGTGTAATTCATAACCGTCTTGTTCCAACAACAAATGGTAATCGGGAACAATGGATTCACGTGAAACTTTCTTCAATAATATCTGCGAATTATAAAGAGAAGTATCATTATTATCCCGTGTTTGAGAGCAAAAATGCACAACTATTGACTGCGGCACAACTTTCATTATGCCCCCTGCTCTCTTGAACCGAGCGCACAATTCAACATCTTCAAAGCAGTTAACAAATTCCTCATCAAAAGCGCCCACATCAAAAAAATCTTTTTTGCGCATCATCACAGCTGCGGCAGTAATGCATTGCAAATTTCTTTGTGTGCGCGTGACTCTATGATTATAAGGAAAAAGTTCATACAAGTGGGCAACTTTCTTTAATGGAGTGTAATACACACCTATATGCTGAATAAGAATGTCGTCATCCGCGCTTTTTGGCGGGTACACAAGCATAGGAGCAATCATCAATTTCTGCGTGCTGTCTGAAAATTCTTCAAGCAAGGGCATCAAAAAATTAGGCAGAACGACAGTATCATTATTCAAAAAGAAGAGTAATTCCGAACGGGCTTCGCGCGCCCCAAGATTTGAAGCACCTGCAAAATTAAGGTTCTTTTCTTGCGGAAGATACACAAAATTATCGCCAAAAAGTTCTTTACCGAGACTGGGCGCTTCATTCCTTGTTTCATCGTCTTCCAGAACCTTTGCACCATTATCCACAAGAATCACTTCAAAGGGAAGCTTAATTTCCTTACGTAAGGAGAGTAAGCAATTCTTTGTGAGAAGCCATTGCCCATACACAGGTATAATTACAGAAAATAACATACTGCTTCCCTTTTTTTAATTGTCGATTAAATATATTAACCCAAGGTAGCAATCATCACAGCTTTGATAGTGTGCATGCGGTTTTCCGCTTGATCAAACACAATGGATTGTGGACTTGAGAAAACTTCGTCACTCACTTCCATAGCTTCTATGCCGAACTGCTCGTATATTTCTTTACCTATTGTTGTTTTCACATCGTGGAAAGCAGGCAAGCAATGCATAAATTTCGCGTTGGGATTTTGCGTCATATCCATACATTCTTTATTTACTTGATAAGGCAAAAGAAGCTCAATACGCTCTTTCCACACTTCTTTAGGCTCGCCCATGCTGACCCACACATCGGTATACACAAAGTCGCAATGCTTCACACCCTCGGCCTTATCGTCAGTGATGAGGAGTTTTGCCCTTGTTTCTTTGGCAATTTCAAAAGCCATTTCTTGAATTTTTTCATCGGGCTGCAAAGATTTTGGTGCAATTATACGGCAATCCATACCCATTTTTGCCGCGCCTATAAGCAAGGAATTTGCCATATTATTTCTGGAATCTCCGATGTAAGCAAAGGAAATTTCATTCAAAGGCTTATCGCTATGCTCTTGCATTGTGAGAAAATCTGCCAATATTTGTGTTGGATGCGACTCATTGGTTAAGCCGTTCCATACCGGCACAGAAGCGTATTTTGCTAATTCTTCCACACATTCTTGCCCAAAACCTCTGTATTGTATTCCGTCATAAAAGCGTGAAAGCACTTGCGCGGTATCGGCAATAGATTCTTTCTTGCCAATCTGTGAGCCCGAGGGTCCAAGATAGGTGATTTGTGCACCTTGATCATACGCGGCAACTTCAAAGGAACAGCGTGTGCGTGTGCTGTCTTTTTCAAAAATAAGAACGATATTCTTACCTTTCAAATGTTGAGGCTCAGTACCCAATTTCTTATATTGTTTGTATTCGGCAGAGAGCTTGAGAAGATAGTCAAGCTCTTCAGCACTGTGATCATAAATCTTTAAAAAGTCACGTTTTTTTAACATTTCTTCCCTTTTATCATTGTATAAGAGTTAGTTTAATTTGTAATAAGCGTGCCTACGTCTTCACCGGAAAGCAGAAGTTTTTCAACATTTCCCGCTTGTCTACCGTCAAGGATATACGCTTTGGAACACCCCTTATACAATGCATTGAGGCAACTGTCAACTTTTGGTATCATACCGCCTGTGATGGTTTCGTCTTGCTTTAATTCTTCAATTTGTTTAACATTCAACGTTTTGAAAAGTTTCCCGTTTTTATCAAGCACACCGGGAACGTCTGTCACAAGCATAAAGCTATCTGCTTTAATCGCGCCTGCAATTGCCCCACTTGCAGTGTCGGCATTGATATTCAAACTTTCGCCAACTTCCCCATAGCCGATTGGCGCAATAACGGGCAAAAACTTTTGTGCCAGTAGCACATCAAGCAATTTTGTATCTACGGATTGCACCTCGCCCACAAAGCCAAGTTCTTCAATGCGCTTTGCTCTGATGGTGGCATTGTCCTTACCTGACATACCCACTGCCGCCAAACCCGCTTCTTTGAATAAGCCCACAAGTTGCCCGTTCAGTGAACCACGCAATACCATTTCCACCGCTTCCATAGTTGCGGCATCGGTATAGCGCATACCCCGTACAAAATGCGACTCGATATTAAGACGTTTGAGCAATGCATTTATATGCGGTCCACCGCCGTGAGTGAGTATCAATTCATAACCCAAATCATAAAGTTTTTTCAAACTTTTGGCAAATTCAAGCGCAAGCTCTTGGCTATCCATCGCATGACCGCCGTATTTTATCAATATTTTTTCCATAAAATGTACTTTTAAAATGTTTTTACTTTTACGCTATTCTAATTTGAAAAAGTATTTCATGTAATACAGTATATTATTGAATTTAAATTTCAAAAAAGACTATTAGGGTTTGCAAAGGGGGTTACCCCCTTTGTCCGCGCCAAATGTATGTTGGGGCGAGTCATATATCTGTCAACATCATCATAAATCGATATTTTGGCTATGATTCGGATTGACGTGCAAATGTAAGAGCTAAATCTTCAACAAAGGAAAAGTACCGAAGTATTTTGTATATCTTTCGATACATTCGTTATTGGTGAAGTTGTGCTCTTGAGTTCCGTTATGTTCGACGCAAAATGAGCTCACAACAGAAGCAAGCTGTGCGGCGGTGATGATATCAAGCCCTGAATGTAAACCTTTAAGTAAGCCTGCCCTGTAGGAATCGCCACAACCTGTTGGATCGACAACTCTTTGCGCTTCAACGGGATCTATCATATACATTTTTTCGTATTCTTTGCAGTCAACGGAAGAACCTTTTTCACCGTATGTTGTTATGATATAAGGAACTTTTTCTTTAAGTTCTTCGCGCGTTGTTTCCAAAATTTGGCAAATACGTGAAATTTCGTAATCGTTTCCGATAAGAATTTCGGCATAATTCACCATTTCTTTGAGGTGCTCGTGCGGAAGAACAATGATTTGCTGACCGGGGTCGGCAATAACGCGCACGTGCTGTTCGTGATAGTGGCGAGACAAGGCAATCATATCATTAATATTTCCCGGTGAAACAATAGCCCAATCGTTCTGTACATCAACTTCTGGGAAGAAAGCAGGATTGAGGTTATTTGACATAGCAGCCGGTGAAAATGCCGCGATTTGGTTCGCCATTAAATCTGTGGTAATATAGCAAGATGCTGTGAAAGTGCTTTCATCAACAAAGATATTGTCGAGAGGAATACCCATTTGCTCAAAGGCTCTGGCATAAAAAGTGAAATCTTTTCCGACGGAAGAATACACCATGGGTTTCTCGCTGAGAAGTGCAAGGTTATAGGCAATATTTCCTGCTGTACCGCCACGCATTTCCACTACTCTGTCTACCATAAATGAGACGTTAAGAATATGCAATTTTTCCGGAAGAATATGTTCTTCAAATTTTCCGGGAAAGGTCATAATTCTGTCATAGGCAATCGATCCTGAAATATGTATCATAATAAAAGTCCTTTATTTTTCTTTTAGTTTTGTATATCTTTGCTTTAGCGAGAATATAAAAAATTCGGGAAAAATGCAATGCTTATTTAAAGGTAGAAAAAAATGAAAAAAGAATATCCCCTTGAACTAAAAAAGCGTGCCGCAAAGGTTATGCAAGCCCTTAACACCCGTTACCCAAAACCGGAAAAACTCCTCAATTCTACAAATCCATGGGAATTACTTGTAGCAACCGTACTTGCCGCCCAGTGCACTGATGCTCGTGTGAACATTGTCACGCCGGCACTTTTCGCGCGTTACCCGAAAGTAGAAGATTATGCAAACGCTGATATTGAAGAGCTTGAAACTCTTATTAAATCCACAGGTTTTTACCACAACAAGGCAAAAAACATCATAGCCGCCGCAAAAGATGTTGTTACAAAGCACAATTCACACGTTCCACAAACAATGGAAGAGCTTGTAAAACTGCCGGGGCTTGGACGAAAGACTGCAAATTGTGTTCTTACAGGGGCATTCAATATACACGAAGGCATTGCGGTTGACACACACGTAAAACGAATTGCTTACAAACTGGGGCTCACCACCGAAACTAATCCCGACTCCGTCGAAAAAGATTTACTCGCACTTTTTGACAAAAACGAATGGGGAAATGTGAATCATAAAATGGTGTGGTTTGGCAGACATGTATGCGTTGCCCGTTCTCCGAAATGTAATGAATGCGAAATGGCAGAATTTTGTCCAAAAAATTAAAATAACTCTCTCTACTTGCATAGAATTATAAAAGCAAACCCCTTTACTTGTCTAAGAAAAGGGGTTCGGCTCATAAGGGCAGGGGTTTGTAGTATCTATTTTTGTGGGGTAGGGCAATACCACACAACAGTATAGAATAACAGCAGATTGAATTATGATCTGGACATAGGTCTATTCATTTCGCCATGCATTGGTCTTTGCATTTCACCATGCGTTGGTCTATCCACTTCGCCGTGCATTGGTCTGTGCATTTCACCATGCATTGGCGACATAGCACCGTGTGGGTTATTGTGCATAGGTGACATTCTGCTCATGATAGCAAATTTTGGCAAATCGTAGCCTTCTTCCAGTTGAGTTGCAAGTTGTTCTACAGCTTCATTCATTGCAGTTTGCAAGTCAAGAATTTCGCCTGTCAACTCGGCAGCGTATTCGGGATCGGGATTATCGTTCAACATAAGCGCTTGATATTCTGCTCTTTTCATTGCATGATCTCTATGTATTGATTGCACACTTTCTTCGTGTGTCATCATAATTTCTCTTATTTCTGCACGTTGTTCTTCTGTGAGTTCAGGCATCAATCCGCTTTGCGTTGGGCATTGTTCGTGTTGCATATGGCTACGTGCTTCGGCAATGTTGCTCACTGCAAGAGTTGAAATTGTTGCAAATGCCATCAATGAAGCGATTATTGTTTTCTTAGACATAGGTATTCTCCTAAAATTGTTATAAAGTTAGATGGTAGAAATTAACCATGTGATGTTTTTTATTATAGCAATTTCTATGCCAAAACATTATTTTTTCTATATATCTATTATTATTATTTATTTTAAAAAATCCTGTTTCTTTTTTGTTGTATAATTAGACAGTACTATTTTGACACTGTATAAATTTTATACAGTTAGAACTTTTTATTAGCTTTATTCAATTCATTAAACTTTTATGATTTATACATTTTTTTAGAAACAGAATATATGCAAATACCGAAAAATTTCCTGCTTTGACTTGTTGCAAAAAGCTATTTTTACTTGTGCATTTTTTGTTGACAAACAAAGATTATTCGTTCAAACTATCCCGAGTTAAATTATAGATAGAGAGAATAGAATGGCAAGATTAATTGACAAATTATTAGGTATATTTTCCAACGACTTAGCGATAGATTTGGGAACAGCAAATATATGTGTATACGTAAAAGGTAAAGGCATTGTATTGAGAGAACCATCCGTGGTTGCAGTTAAAACGGATTCACGCGGAGTGAGTCAAGTTTTGGCAGTTGGCGCAGATGCAAAAAAAATGCTCGGTAAAACACCGGGTAATATCCAAGCAATTCGTCCCATGAAAGACGGTGTTATTGCCGACTTTGAAGTCACCGAAGCAATGCTTCGCTACTTTATTTCAAAAGTACATAATTCCCGAAGACTTGTGCGCCCCAGAATTATGATTTGTGTACCTACAGGTATCACCCAAGTAGAAAAAAGAGCAGTGAAAGAATCGGCTGAAAGCGCCGGCGCCAGAGAAGTGTTCTTGATTGAAGAACCAATGGCAGCAGCTATTGGCGCAAACATGCCCATTCAAGAACCTACCTCAAACATGATTGTCGATATAGGCGGCGGAACAACAGAAGTTGCGGTTATCTCACTCTCCGGTATTGTATACGCTCGTTCTGTCCGCGTCGGTGGCGATAAGATGGACGAAAGCATTATGACGCACGTAAAACGCAAATACAATATGCTTATCGGCGAATCTTCTGCAGAAGATATTAAAATCAAAATCGCTTCCGCGTATCCGCTTGAACAAGAACAACAAGTAGAAGTGAAAGGACGTGACCTTGTTTCGGGTATTCCTCAAAATATATTGATAACATCAGAAGAAATAAGAAAAGCTATTTCAGAGCAAGTGGACGCAATTGTGCAAACCGTGCGCATTGCCCTTGAGCAAACTCCGCCCGAATTGGCGGCTGATATTGTCGATCGCGGTATTGTTCTTACAGGTGGCGGCGCTTTATTGCGTGGGCTCGATCAACTTCTTCGTGAAGAAACTTCATTACCCATTACCGTAGTTGACGATCCGCTTTCGACAGTTGCTCTCGGAACAGGTTTAGCTTTGGATAATCTCGATGTATTGGGCGATGTTTGCGTAGACAAATAACATTGACTACATAATCAATAAAAAACACAAAACCCGCAAATACGAGAAAGTTTAAAGTACATTATAATTTATTAATGCATATTTAATTATGCGCTCGAGTATACAGTGAGTACAAAACAAGTTTTACTTATTGCTGTGTTACTTTTCCTGACATTTTTGGCATTGTACACGTGGAATGAGCGTACAAATACTCTTGACGAAGCAAGTGCGCATACAGGGCTTGAGGTTTCAGGCGGTATTTTGGAAGCTATTGACAGTCTTTTCGAAAATGCACAAGCCCTCTGGTATAATTACATTGACCTCACAATGGTTCGTGAAGATAATGCTATGCTCATTCAGCGAGTTGCTGAATTAGAAAGGGAATTGGACAGTCACAATGAAGCTTTGGCAGAGCTTGAACGCTTGCGTGCCATGTATGCTGTTGATGTTCCCGAAGATTGGGGAAGAGTAATAACAAGAGTAATTGCCGGCAAGCTCGGCGCTTTTGCCGCGCTTGAAACTATTGTACTTGATAAGGGATATATCGCAGGTGCCGCAGTTGGGCGACCTCTAATGACGGACAGATACCTTGTTGGCAGAATTTACACATCTGCCCCCTCAACTTCCGTAGCACTTCTTATTGAAGATTTTGGCAGTAAGGTTGCCGTTGTGAGCTCTGAAACGCGTTTACACGGAATTTTGAACGGTGCGGGCGCTTCAAATCCTTTGGAAATTCACTTTATCAATCAAGACACTTCCTTACAACCCGGTGAAATTCTTTACACTTCCGGCTTAGACAACGCTTTCCCCAAAGGTATTCCCGTTGCGCAAGTTACAGGAAGCAGCCCATTAGTGCTGAACGCATACAAGATATTTTATGCCGAACCTTTGGCGAATTTTGCCACTCTTGAAGAATTGGCAGTACTTATCCCGCCTGTTGGTTGGCAAGTGGGTGATCAATCACCTGTACTATTCACAAATGTTCTTGAAAATTTAGCGCCGTCGGAACTTCTACCATGAAGATGTATAACGCCTTTTGGTGGTGTATCTTTATTATTATTGCCACGCTTTTACAAAAAAGTTTTGTGGGGATTGATTTTTATATTATCGGCTTTATTATATTATTGCAAGAAGAAGACTATAGACAAATGCTCTTTGTTGCGCCCGTGCTTTTCCTTATTCAAGAAGGAATAACAACCTTCTCATTCGGCACAACGCTTATGTGTTATTTTTCTGCAATTATTCTTATAATAATGGGCAGATGGCTTTTTGAAGTGGAAAACTTTCTCTTTATGTTCTTGTTTTCCTCTGCTCTGTCTTTCTCATACATTCTTATTTTTATGCTGTTTTCTCGCTTGCAAGGAATTCCGTATAGCCAACAAGAACTGATGGATTACAATGTTATTCAAGCACTTGTTATGCCGCTTTTGTGGTGGATAGCCGTGTTTTTGCGTCCAAAACGTGTAGAAAGTGCAATATTATAATGTATTTTAAGGATTATCGATGAGAATTGAAAGAGAACAAGCCTATATGCCACCTCGCTTAGGACTTTGGTTATTACAAGGTCTTATTCTCTTGTTATTCATCATTTTATGTTCACGCTTTTGGTATTTACAAATTTTGCGTGGAAGCGATTATGCTTCTTTGGCTGAAGCAAATCGAACAAGAACAGAAGAGATTTTTGCAACTCGTGGTATGATTTTTGACAGGAACGGTGAAAAGCTTGCGATAGATGATATCACCTACGACATCACAATTATCCGCGAAGATTGCCCAAACCCCGAAGCTACAATTGCCCGTCTTGCCACAATTTTGGGAACAGAAAGAAGTGAGTTGCAAGAAACATATTATGAATCTCGCGCACAAAGAACAATTTATGAACCCACACTTGTACTTGAAGATATTGACTTTGAAGAAGTTGCCGCAATAGAAAGTAATATTATGTTCTTGCCCGGGGTGTATATCGAAACAAATGCGCGAAGAAATTACCCTCAGGGTGCAGCATTTGCGCACATTCTTGGTTATGTTGCCGAAGCCAATCAAGAAGATATGGCTACAATTCCCGAACTGAGCTTGGGCGATACCGTGGGCAGACAGGGAATAGAATTGATTTTTGAAAATATATTGCGCGGAACAAAGGGCGAATATCTAAACGAACGCAATGTTTTTGGAAAAGTGCTTTCAAGAGAATTACAAGAACCTCCTTATTCGGGTGAAAATCTTGTTCTTTCACTCGATGCACACATACAAAACGAAATCATAGAAATAATGGAAGGGCAAGCCGGCACAGTTGTCGTGATGGATCCACACAGCGGTCAACTTATTGCTATGGTCACCCTCCCAAGTTACGACAACAACCTCTTTGTGCAAGGTTTTTCCCACCAAGAATGGAATGAAATAAGCACAAATATTTATTCCCCCCTCCAAAACAGAGCAATCCAAAGCATGTATCCTCCGGGCTCTGTGTGGAAAGTTATGATGGCAGGTTTATTTTTATCTGCCGGGGTTGATCCTGAAGAAGAAGTTTATTGTTCAGGCTCACATACATACGGTAACAACACTTTTGAGTGTTGGCGTGCAGGAGGGCACGGAAATATGAATCTATCAGAAGCTCTGGAGCAGTCTTGCGACGTGTATTTCTATGTGAAAGGCGAAGAAATGGGTATTAACAACATTTCAGACTATGCCTTTCAAAGTGGCTTCGGTAACCTTACACAAATCGACTTACCTAACGAAAAAGCAGGGCTGGTTCCTACAAGAGAATGGAAGCTTGAGCGTTATAATGAACCGTGGCAAGGCGGTGAAACGCTTAATGTATCTATAGGACAAGGGCAAACGCTTGTCACTCCATTGCAAGTCGCCGTATTTATTTCATCATTATTAAATGGTGGCGATATACTTAAACCACAAATTCTTCTTGATGCCCCAAGAGAAGTTTTATCTCAAACACCCATCACTGAAGAACAAAGTCAGCTAATTCAAGATATTATGATTTCAACGGCAACACACGGAACGGCTCGCGTGCTCACACAGCCAAACCCTGAAATTATTGTCGGCGGAAAAACAGGCACAGCGCAGGTTGTTTCTCTGCAAATGGACGGTTCACGAAGACTGAGTAACGAAGAGCTTGAATATTTGCGACGAGACCATGCGTGGATAGCAAGTTTCGTGAAATATCAAGAACAAGAATATGTTATTGTTACAATGATTGAGCACGGCGGCGGCGGAAGTACAGTTGCAGGCCCTATCACAAGAGATGTTATTGACTGCTTAATCGATGATAATTTTGAAGAAAATCCTATAGATATAAATTAAATCCACGTGCATTGTTTTCACGCCAGTCCAATTTAAAAAAATACCCAACAATAACAGTGGACTATGGATTTTATTTTCCTATGAAAACTGTTAGGGTTTGCAAAGGGGATTATCCCCTTTGCCCGCGCCGGAGGCGAATATAATTCATGTCAACATCATTTAAGATAAAATGTAAATTAGAATGACGTGATTATTTTTTTTTGAACGCATTAAACAATTGACAAGGGGTTTAAATTGGTATATTTAAATCGTCTTGCTTGCAAGAATCCTTTTTATTTACGAAAGGAAATGAGAACCCAGGAGCATTTTATATGAAAAAAGATATCCATCCACAAACCTACAAAGCGAAAATTGCTTGCGCTTGCGGTTTTGAAATTGAAGCAATTTCAACAAAAGGCGAAAATGTAAACGTGGAAATTTGTTCAAACTGCCACCCATTTTTTACGGGTAAACAACGTCTTATAGATACAGCAGGTCGTATCGACCGCTTCCGTAAGAAATACGACAAATTCAAAAAATAAGTTTTATTTCACTTGACAATAAGAACCTCCCTGAAATTCCCTTTTAGGGAGGTCTTAACTTTTTTAGAGAATGAGAATTCACATGCTATCATTTGGCGCAAAAGATTTAAATAGCGAACCATTGCAAACTCTTGGCGGAAAAATCCACGAAAACCAAGAGCAATCTCAAGAATCGCCCCAGCATTCGTCTTCAACTCAGCAACAATGCGAAGAGAATAATGTCGGCGGTCAAGCAATTATTGAGGGTATTATGATGCGTAGCAAAAATAGTTATGCATTGGCCGTGCGTTTGCCAAATGGTAGTATTCAAGTCGAATCAAAAAAATGGTATAAATTTTCAAAAAGTTCGCTCTCAGAAAAACCTTTTTTTAGAGGCTTTCCTGTATTGGTGGAAACTTTGATAAATGGTATACGCACGCTCAACCGCTCTGCCGAACTCAATAGCCTTGAAGATGAAAACCCGCTCACAGACAAGCAATTATTCTTTACACTTCTTGCGGCAATTGCAATGGCGGTGGGTTTATTTGTGATTTTGCCACACGGCTTGTCGGCTGTAATGCAATATTTTGGCTATAGTGGCGGAGTTGAAAGCTTTTCTTTCCAAGTATGGGACGGCTTATTTAAGTTTCTTGTTTTCTTTTTGTATTTATTCCTTATTGCTTTTGTGCCTGAAGTGAAGCGTGTATTTCAGTTTCATGGCGCTGAACATAAAGTCATTGCGGCATACGAAAAAGCACAATTGGGGCAAGATGTGAACATAAGCTTTGCACGAAAACAATCACGCTTACACCCTCGCTGCGGAACAACTTTTCTTCTTTTTGTGCTCTCTATTGCCATTATTGTACATACAATACTTTTGCCGCCGCTTTTATGGCTGTGGGCACCGCAATCAACCGTATATACGCATACCGCAACGCTCATTATCAAAATTTTGCTCATTGCACCTATTTCTGCCATTGCGTATGAACTTATACGATATTCCTCAAAACTTCATTCTTTTTGGGGATATATGCTAAAAGCGCCGGGACTTTTATTACAATATTTCACCACTCGTGAACCGGACGACGAACACCTTGAAGTTGCACTTGTTGCTTTGAAAGAAGCACTCGGCAACAATGCAAGCCACACTATAATCACCTGTGATTATAAGACATCGGAGTAAAAATGTTTACCAAACTCGAAAACTATAAACAAAAATACCTTGAGCTTGAAAAAGAGCTTGCCGATCCTGCAATTTTTCAGGATCAAGACCTGTATAAAAAAACCGCTAAAGCCCATGCTGATTTGCGTGAAATCGTGGCAATGTACGATTCTTACAACACCCTCAAAGAGCAATATCTAGAAAATAAAGAACTTATGAATGACTCCGATGCAGACATTCGCGAGATGGCGCATGAAGAAATTAAGCTCATTGAAGAGCAAATGCCTGAAATCGAGCAAAAAATCAAAATTCTCCTCTTACCGACAGATCCTCTCGACGAGAAAAATATCATATTGGAAATCCGTGCAGGAACAGGCGGAGACGAAGCCTCTATCTTCGCAGGCGATTTGTTCCGCATGTATTGCCGTTATGCTGAAATAATGAAGTGGAAAGTGGAAATGATTTCTGAAAGCCCCTCTGAAACAGGTGGTTATAAAGAAGTTATTGCCATTATCACCGGCGACAAAGTATATTCTCGCTTGAAATATGAATCAGGCACGCACAGAGTTCAGCGTGTGCCCGAAACCGAATCACAGGGTAGAATTCACACTTCCGCCGCCACAGTCGCGGTTATGGCAGAAGCAGATGAAGTTGAACTTGACTTGAAAACCGAAGATATCCGCGTTGACGTATACCGAGCTTCAGGAGCAGGCGGCCAGCACGTAAATAAAACGGAATCAGCCGTCCGCTTAACACACATCCCCACAGGCATTGTTGTAACTTGCCAAGACGAAAAATCTCAGCATAAAAATAAGGCACGAGCCATGAAAGTTCTTGCTTCACGCATACTGCAAGTTGAGCAAGACAAGGTGCATAACGAGCAAGCGGCTGAAAGAAAATTGCAAGTTGGCAGTGGCGACCGTTCCGAACGTATCCGCACATACAACTTCCCGCAAGGTAGACTCACTGATCACCGCATAAGCCTTACACTCTATTCCCTTGAAAAAGTTATGGAAGGCGAAATTTCTACAATCATCGATTCACTCGTCACGCACGCTCAGGCGGAAGCTCTTAAAGGGCAGAGTGAATAGAGGAAAATAACAGAAATAGAAATCGCCTCCGGCTGGGTCAAGGGAACTCTCCCCGCTGAAATAATTTCCTTTGGAAACCTTAGAAAAGGGTAATATATTTAGAAAGCCTAGCTTCTCATCAATAACACATTTAGATAGGTTAAATATGGAACAATTCATCAATCTTCCTGATTTTTCTAAAAATAACGGTATGATAAGCGCCATCGCTCAAGATGCACACTCAAAAGAAGTGTTTATGTTCGCTTTTATGAATAAAGAAGCGTGGGAAAAAACACTTTCTACAGGTTATGCACATTATTACAGCCGCTCTCGTGACACATTATGGAAGAAAGGCGAAACATCCGGGCACTTGCAGAAAATTCAGTCAATCCGCATTGATTGCGATAATGACTGTGTGCTTCTTCTTATCGAGCAAATTGGCGCTGCCTGCCACACGAATCATATTTCATGCTTTTATCGTGAACTGTCTGATGATACATTGAAAGAATGTAGTACAATTGTTGAAGAATAAAATCATCATATCTACAAATAATAAGGAGAAAATATGTCAAATCCAATAATAAAACTCGGAATTCCAAAAGGTTCGCTTGAAGATTCCACAGTCGATTTATTTGACCGTGCAGGCTGGAAAATCCGTCGCTACACGAGAAATTATTTTCCCTCAATCAACGATAAAGAAATAGATCCACGCCTATGTAAAGTGCAGGAAATCCCTCTCTATATCCAAGATGGCATATTAGATGTAGGGCTTACAGGTAAAGATTGGCTTTTGGAAACTGAGGCTGATGTTGAAATTATCTGCGATTTAATTTACTCAAAAGTATCTAATAAACCGGCACGTTGGGTGCTTGCGGTTGCCGGAGATTCGCCCTATCAAAAACCTGAAGACTTGGCAGGAAAGCGCGTTGCAACCGAACTTATGGGCACTACAAAAAAGTTTTTTGCCGAAAGAAATATTGATGTGAAAACTTTTCACTCCTACGGAGCAACCGAAGCGAAAGTTGTAGACGGACTTGCCGATGCCATCGTAGAAGTAACGGAAACAGAAACCACAATCCGCGCTCACGGCTTACGCGTCATTGGCGAAATAATGAGCAGTAATACAGTGCTTATCGCCAATAAAAAAGCGTATAACGACCCTATAAAGCGCAAGAAAATCGACCAGTTAGAAATGCTTCTCTTAGGTGCCTTGCGTGCAGATTCTTACGTGTGCATAAAAATGAACGCGCCCTCAAGCAATCTTGAAAACATTATTGCACTCTTGCCGGCGCTCAATTCACCCACTGTAGCACACTTGCAAGACAGCAATTGGGTATCTGTCGAAACCGTTGTCGATACGAATACTGTGCGCGATCTTATTCCAAAACTCAAGGAGAATGGCGCAGAAGGTATTTTGGAATTCTCGCTCAATAAAGTTATTTAATACAAAAAGTTATTAAACTTTGCATAGTATAAGGGAAAGTATGTTCTATGAAATTTTGAGCATATTTTCTCTTACTTTTTTAAATGCACTTGCTTTGCTCTTGCTACAACAAGCGCATTTTTTTCAACATTTTTCGTGATTACGCTGCCTGCACCCACCAAGACATTTTCCTTTAGCTCGACAGGGGCGACAAGTGCCGTATTGCTGCCGATAAAGCAGTTATTTCCTATCTTAGTGAGATGCTTGTTTTTTCCGTCGTAATTACACGTTATCGTGCCTGCGCCTATATTTGTTTTTGAGCCAATTTCAGCATCGCCTATATAGCTAAGATGATTTGCCTTAACTCCGTTTTGAAGTATTGATTTTTTTATTTCCACAAAATTTCCGACATGCACTTCATCTTCAAGCTTTGCCATTGGGCGCAAACGGGCATAAGGCCCAATCTTGCAATGTGCACCGATTTCGGCATTTTCCAAATGAGAAAATGAAGCTATATGCGTGTTTTCACCGATAATGCAATTTTCAATTCTACAATGCGAATCGATAATACAATCTTTTGCGATTGTTGTTTTGCCGTAAAGCTCACAATGTGGAAAAATTTCAACTCCCTCTGCAATTTCAACATCTTGCGAAATAGAAATTGTTGATGGATTGTGGAGAATGACTTTATCTTCCAGCAATTCACGATTGCGCCTTTCACGCAAAATTTCTTCTGCTTGGCTGAGTTCGTAAGGATTATTCACACCGAGCAAACTTGTTTCATTGCCGGCATTATGAGCAATCACCTTTTTCCCGTGCTGTAGGGCAAGCTCTACTAAGTCTGTGATATAATATTCATTATTTGCATTATTGTTTTCAATTTTCGGCAAAAACTCTCTGACAAAAGCTAAATTAAATATATAAAGCCCTGAATTTATTTCATTACTTGGTTTCCCATACACGCTTTCGTCATAGTCTTTGGCTTCCACAATAGCGGTTAAATCATTGTTTTTATCACGCACAATTCTTCCGTAATTTGCAATATCCTCAAGTTCTATTGTCGCAAACAGTATATCGCTCTTTTCTGAAAGTGCGCTATCGATAAGTTTTTGTATTAATTTAGTTGACAATAGCGGAACATCGCCATTTGTCACAAGTACATATTCGTGATTTTCTTGAAAATGAGGCAAAGCTGTTTGGAGTGCGTGTGCCGTGCCGAGAAGCTCTTTTTGCTCAATGCTTTTTTCTTGTGCTACTTGTGAAATCTTAGCTAATTCTTCAAGAACACATTCTTTTTTATAACCAACCAATGTATAAATGTCACTGAGAATCGGCTTGAGAGCGTGGTGAACGCAAGCAATCATCGTATCGCCTAAAAGCGTCTGTAATACTTTCGGTTTTTTTGAGGGCATGCGAGTTCCCTTTCCCGCCGCAAGAACAAGCGCGCAAACATTATGCATAATAAATCCTTATGGTTATGAAGTTGCAATCCACATAATCAGCACACCCATAATAAGCACGGTGGCGGCTACCCCTCTGATCATTTCATCAGATTGCTCCAAAAGCAGGGTAAAAGCCTTTTTAATGGCTGATGGGGAAATTAACCACATAATGCCCTCGATAACGAAAGCTAGTCCCAGCGCTGTAAAGAAAAGCGCAAAATCAAAATCGAAAGGCATATTTTTTCTCGATATAACTATCTTATTTAAAAGGTACTTTTACAACCATTTTCAAAACTTTGCTCACATTGCTCACTTGCGTATACGGCGCATGAGCTTCTTGTGGATAAATTACAGCAAAAGTTCCCTTTGTGAGATACGCTCTTGCATATTCCTTTGGTTTTTCAGCATAAAATTGTAAATCTTCCTTAGCTGTGCTTGGTGTTAAACCTTCGCTTGTTCGGGTGTTGATATATTCTTCACCCTCAAGTACAATTTGAATATCAGTCATAATTTCATGCGTTTCATAGGGCACATCTTTATCTTCGCGTGTGTCATAACGCATAATCATCGCAAAAACTTCGTCGTTGAGCTGATACTTTCCGTCTTCTGGAAAATTCGGGCTATGTGAATCGATAAAAGTTTGTGCCGCTTCAATTGCTTCTTCAATCGGCTTTGGCAAATGGTGATTTTTGTACGTATCAAAAGTTGTTACAATCATAAACCCTCCAAATTATAGTGAATAAGATTTCAAAATATCTTCTAACGCATAAGCAAAAGCATCCAACTCTTCTTCTGAAATATTAAGCGCAGGCAAGAGGCGTAAAGTTTTCTCTTGAGTAAGATTGAGAATATAGCCTTTATCAAGCAGTTTTTGCCAAATTTCTTTGCATGTTGCAGGAGGAAGAGCAAGCTCAATTCCAATCATCAAACCTAAACCCTTGACTTCCTTAATTGTTTTTGGAAATTTTTCGCCAACAATTTTGAATCTTTCTTTCAATGCATCGCCAAGCAAAAGTGAGCGCTCTTCAAGCCCATCTCTTTCAATAATATCAATAACTTTTGAAGCAACTTTTGTGCAAAATGCGTTTCCTCCAAATGTTGTCGCATGACTTCCGAATTCAAAGGCTTGCGAAATTTTTTCCGTGCAAAGCATTGCGCCAAGCGGTAATCCATTTGCCAAAGATTTTGCTGCGGAGATAATATCCGGTTCTAAATCGTAGTGCTGATGCGCCCAGAATTTACCCGTTCTGCACATACCTGTTTGCACTTCGTCCACCATGAACAAGATGTCGTGCTCTTTGCATATTGCTTCGATATTCTTAGCGTATTTTTGGCTCATCACATTCACGCCGCCTTCACCTTGAATGATTTCCACCAAGATTCCGCACGTTTTATCGTCAATAGCGCTCACCAAAGCCTCGATATCATTGAAAGGCACTTGCTTAAAGCCCTCTGTTCTCGGCTCAAAGCCCTCAAGATATTTTTCTTGCCCTGTGGCTGAAAGCGTGGCAAGCGTTCTGCCGTGGAAAGCATTTTTGAGGGTGATTATCTCAAAAGCATCAGATTTCTTCACTTTATGTGTATATCTACGTGCGATTTTGATAAGTGCCTCGTTTGCCTCCGCTCCTGAATTACAGAAGAAAACGCGTTTCAAATGACGCGAATGTGCAAGCAATTTCTCAGCAAATTCAAGCTGTTCTTCTTGGTAAAACAAGTTTGATACATGTATAAGTTTTTGCGCCTGCTCTGCCATAACCTGCGCAAGTTCCTCATTACAATGCCCAAGAGATGTGCAGGCAATGCCCGTGAGTAAATCTATATATTCTTTATTGTCAAAATCGTATAATTTTGAGCCTTTACCGCTTTTAATTCCTATCGGATAACGCCCATACGTTTTTGTGAGCAGAGCACTCTCTTTTTCTTTGATAGCTGAAAATTCAGACATACTATTCTCCTTTTTATAGCTGTAAGCGCCCTTTAAAAGCTGTTGCCAATTTTTCTACAGATACATCAAACAATGAATTTGCCCCATCGAACACTTTGAGTGTTTTAGAATTATCTACTTTCCCGATATTGGCAATTATTTGATTTTCAAAATGTTTTTCAAACTCAGCTCTATCACTTTCCTTGACTGTCACTAATAGACGTGAAGCAGTTTCGGAATACAGCTTTTCGGTTATTGTCATTTCCGTGCTCGGTAACAATGCGCTGTCAACTTTCGCGCCCAAACGTCCGCCTATAGCCATTTCTGCAAGCGCCACCATAAATCCACCGTCGGATAAATCATGGCATGCCGTCACGTAATCTTTTTGAATTGCAGCATATAGTGAAGCATAACGCAATTTTGCACTTGTCGAATCAACCGTAGGCACTTGAGAATATTGTACATTATATTCATCGGCAAGCTCACTTCCTGCCAATTCTTTCTTTGTTTCGCCGAGGATATAGATATTGTCGCCGGCATTTTTAAAATCAGAAGTAACGCTTTTATTAACATCGTCTATCGTGCCGATAACACTGAATAAAACCGTTGGAGGAATAGAAATTTTTTGTCCTCCACCTGTATAATCGTTTTTCATGCTGTCTTTGCCGGAAATACAAGGAACTTGATAGTCCATACAATATTTATCAAGTGCTTTACCCGCCTGAACAAGTTGTGCAAGTTTGTATTCACCGTCCGGTGTGCGCTCACTTTGCACGGGGTCACACCAACAGCAGTTGTCACAACCGGCTAAAGTTTCAGGGTTTGCACCCACAGCAATGGCATTTCTCACGCCTTCGTCAACAGCGTTCGCCACCATTGCGTAGGCATCATAATCTGCAAATTTTGGGCAGATACCGTGCGAGAGCACAATTCCTTTGTCAGAACCGAGCACAGGGCGCAAAACAGCCGCGTCTGCAGGAGCGTCTTGACAAACGCCCACAAGCGGCTTCACAACAGAGCCTGCCTGCACTTCGTGATCGTATTGACGAATCATATATTCTTTACTGCAAATGTTTAGTCTTGCAAGCATTGTACAAAGAGTTTCTTCTTGTTTAGCGCTTGGAATATCAAACGATTTTTCCTGCGCTTTTGCAATTTCAGGTTTCTTCCATACGGCTTTGAGTTCCATTTGCGGTAAACCTTTGTGCATGAAATCCATAGAAAGCCACGCGACATCTTTTTCCTTGTATTTTATGTGAAAATAACCACTGTCGGTGAAAGTGCCAAGAGCATTTGCTTCAACATTGTAATGCTTTGCAAGTGCTAAAAATTCTTCAAGTTTTTCTTGCGGAACAGCTAAGGTCATACGTTCTTGCGCTTCGGAAAGCAAGATTTCCCAAGGGCGTAAACCATCGTATTTCAATGGTGCTTTTGATAAATCGAGTAAGCAGCCGCCCGTATCTTCCGCCATTTCACCGACTGAAGAAGAAAGTCCGCCTGCCCCATTATCTGTTATTGCATTATACAGTCCTAAATCTCTGGCTTTTATAATGAAATCATACATTATTCTTTGTGTGATAGGATCGCCGATTTGCACAGCCGTTGCCGGCGAATCTTTATGCAATTCTTCTGAAGAAAATGTTGCGCCGTGAATGCCGTCTTTCCCGATTTTTCCGCCTGCCATGATAATGGCATCACCGATTTGCGCTTTCTTTTGCCAGCCCGGTTTGCCGTGTAGCATTTTTGGCATTAGTCCCACAGTTCCGCAATATACAAGAGGTTTTCCCAAAAATCTTTCATGGAATACAACAGATCCGTTCACCGTTGGTACGCCTGATTTATTGCCGCCATGCTCTACCCCTTCACGCACGCCTTCAAGCACACGCCTTGGATGCAAAAGTCTTGGAGGAAGTTCTCCTCTATATTCAGGCGAAGCAAAGCAGAAGACATCGGTATTACAAATGAGTTCTGCGCCCATACCTGTTCCCATGGGATCACGGTTAACACCCACAATACCAGTGAGCGCACCACCGTAAGGATCGAGTGCGGAAGGTGAATTATGCGTTTCAACCTTGATACACACATCATAATCATCATTAAAAGCTATAACGCCTGCATTATCCTTGAAGACTGATTTACAGTAATCGTCCTTCCCGAGTTTTTCACGTATCGCCTTAGTGGTATTTTGGATATAAGTTTTGTAGATTGATGAAATTTCTTCTTTTTCACCGGTTTCGGCATTGGTATAATCTATCTTTGCAGCAAAGATTTTGTGTTTGCAATGTTCAGACCAAGTTTGCGCTAATACTTCAATTTCTGCATCGGTTGGATCTGCAGGCAAGCCTTGTTTTGCACGAGCTTGTATAACACTATCTTGTTGATAATATTCCTTAATTGTCTGCATTTCAAAGAGTGAAAGTGCCAAGGTATTTTCCCTGCTGAAAGCCATAAGTTCATCATCGTTCATTTGCGTAAGGGGAATAATTTCAACTGAGTCTGAGGATTGCCCCGTCACTTTTGCCACTTGAGCTTCAAAACCCGCTTCTTTTTGCCATTCTTCTTTGCTTTTTATGCGAAATCTCTGAATAAGTGTGTTTGCAAGTAAGTTTTCGGCAATATTTTTTGCGTCATCAAAGGAGATATTTCCCTTAATATGGTATTGATTTGAAGTATATGCCGCAACATCGTTCTTATCTTTTTTAAGTACCAAAGCCACAGTTTTTTGCGCTGTATGTCCTTCATTATCTGTCACACCTGGGCGGAAACCCACTTCAATTATAAAGTCTGCAAGCCCATCTTCGTAAGGATTTTGCGCTTCAAAAGAAAGATTATGCAAAACCACATCGTGCAAAACTGACTGCTCTGCCAACAGATGCGCATCTTGCATGCTTATACCCGTAACTGTAAATGTTTTCACGACTTTAACTTCGTCTACTTCAATTTCCAATGCGTGACGGATTGAACTTGCCACACGTCTGCCAACAGCATCGTCCAAGTGTTTATGCGGAGCTATTTCAAAACGGATAATTTGACTTTCTTTTGTCATACTATTTCCTTATGTTTCCTTATTTCAAGGAATTAAGCTTTCCTTTGGCAGATATAATCAGTAGCCGCCAAAAGTATTTTTTTAATGTGTGAATCGGGGAATATATCCAAGCAAGATTTTGCTTTTTCTATATGTTCCATAGCTTTATCTTTTGCAAGAGCATCATAGCCTTTATTGAGAATTTCATTGGAAATTTGCTCAACTTCTTTCTGAGTGAACTCTCGCTCAGTTCCTGCTGCGGCAAATCTTTCTTTGAAAATGATTGCTTCACTTTCAGGTAATGCGTGATAATAGGCAAGCACGGGAACTGTTGCCTTTCCTTCACGAATATCGCCACCTTGCGGTTTACCGATTTGTTCTTCGGGGGCAAAATCAAGCGCATCGTCTATAAGCTGAAAAGCCATACCGATTTCTTCGCCGTATTGCCCAAGCACTTCAACTTCTTCATCCTTTATTGATAGGTTCATCACTTTTTGCATATACAACGCGCCCATCATGCAAGAAGATCTAAGTAGATATGCCGTCTTTCCACGTATTATTTCATTATATTTTTCAATACCATGCTCGAGTGAGCCTTGTAGGGAAATTTCCTCAAGCTCACCGACGGTTGTGCGCATAGAAGCCCGTGCGTAAGCAATAAAAAGTTCGGGACTTTTATAATTTGCAATATATTCGCACGCAAAACCAAGAAGCGCATCACCTGCTAAAATCGTTGAATTTGTACCATAAATTGTATGCGCTGTGGGCTTTTTACGCCTTGTAAGCGCGTTATCTATAACATCGTCATGCAAAAGCGAGGCCAAGTGTATCATTTCAAGGCACGAAGCGAGAGCATAAACTTCTTTATTCGGCTTGCCAAGTAATTGCGCACACAAAACCACCAACAAGGGACGCAATCTTTTACCGCCAGCCGAAGAAGTATGCAGAATCGGAGGCTTCACAATTTCAGGTAAGCTCTCTAACAGACTTGCAAAAGTCTTTTCGATTTGTGGCAATTCTTGCGCCATTATTTTTGAAAAAAGCAATACTGACATGTGTTCACCAATTCCCAAGAGCTAAAAATCTACGCTTTATCGGCAAGTGCGGCTATAGAAGGAAGCGTTTTTCCCTCAAGAACTTCAAGGAAAGCGCCGCCACCTGTAGAGATATAACTCATTTTATCTGCAACTTTGAAAGTTTCTACTGCGGCAATGGAATCTCCGCCGCAAACAACGGAATACGCATCACTTTTTGCAAGATAGAGGGCAATCGCCTTTGAACCTTCATCAAAAGGTTTTGTTTCAAAGGCACCGACAGGCCCGTTCCAGACAATCGTTTTAGCTTTATTGAGCACTTCTTCGTATTTCTTCGCTGTTGTGGGTCCGATATCAAGAATCATTTCATCTTCTTTCACATCGTCGGGGGCACACGTTCTTGTTTGTGCATTTTCTTTAAATTCTTTTGCAACAACCACATCAACTGGCAAAGGCATATCCTTTGCTATGGAAAGAATTTTTTTGGCATCGTCCACCAACTCAGGCTCTACAAGAGATTTTCCTATAGGATACCCTTGCGCCATCAAGAATGTATTTGCTATGCCGCCGCCAACAATAAGTCCATCAACTTTTTTTGCAAGATTTTCAAGCACAGAAAGTTTCGTGGAAACCTTTGAACCGCCCACAATGGCATAAAAAGGAGTTTTTGGATTTTCCATAAGTGAATCAACTGCTTCCATTTCACTCGCCATCAAAAAGCCCGCACATGCTACTTTTGCGGCACGAATTGCGCCTTCAGTGCTTGCGTGTGCTCTGTGCGCCGCCCCAAAAGCATCCATGCAATATACATCGGCAAGAGAAGCAAGTTTTTGCGCGAGCTCAGGATTGTTTTTCTTTTCGCCCACCATAAAGCGGATATTGTCAAAAAGAGAAACTTCACCAACAGTCATGTTTACATCTTCAATATTTTCCACAAAATTCACGGGCTTGCCAAGAAGTTCGGAAAGTCTTTCTGCAACGGGTTTAAGAGAAAACTCGGCATTATATTCTCCCTCAGTCGGACGACCGAGATGAGAGAGCACTAGCACAGCCGCATTGTTATCGAGCGCATATTGTATAGTTGTGAGCGCACGACGGATACGCGTATCTGACGAAACTTTTCCGTCCTTGATAGGAACATTCATGTCCACACGTATAACTACATTTTTACCGTTTAAATCTACTTCTGTGATATGCTTTGCTTTCATATTGTACCCCTATTGTGTTATTTTATTGATAATGGCATCAACCGTGAAGCCGAAATATTCAAAAACTTGAGAAGCAGGAGCGGATTTGCCAAAGCTCTCCATTCCTATAACAACACCTTCAAGTCCGACATATTTGTACCAGATATCTGTACAAGCCGCTTCAATAGCCACTCTTTTGGTGCAGGAAGCAGGAAGCAGACTTTCTTTATAATCTTTATCTTGTTTGTCAAAAACTTCCATGCAAGGCATTGAAATAAGACGAACTTTCTTTTCTTGTGCTACAAGTTTTGCATACACTTCATAAGCAAGTGATACTTCTGAACCTGTTGCCAAAAGAATAATTTCAGGCGAAGCATTGTTCTCACAAAGAATATATGCACCTTTTTTGATAGTATCAAGAGCTATATTCTGAGAAAGTTGCGGAAGATTTTGCCTGCTCAAGATAAGCGCACTCGGAGCTTGTGAAGAAATCGCGTCAAGCCATGCAACAGCCGTTTCTTTTGTGTCGGCAGGACGCCAAACATTCAAATTAGGAATAAGGCGCAAAGAAGAAACATGTTCAATAGGCTGGTGTGTAGGCCCGTCTTCTCCGACTCCAATCGAATCATGCGTGAGCACATACGCAACTTTTTGGCTCATGAGCGCAGACATACGTATAGCTGACCGCATATAGTCGGAAAACACCAAGAATGTTCCGCCGTAAGGAATAAATCCGCCATAAAGCGCAAGCCCGTTCATCACGCATGCCATGCCAAATTCACGCACGCCGTAATGTATGTAATTACCTGAAAAATCAAGCGGTTTATTCGGTGGGTTTATTGCTGTTGAAAGACTGTGTACCGTACCTACCGATCCGGATAAGTCTGCCGATCCCCCGATAAGTTCGGGTATGCTTTCGGCAAGCACATTTAAGATTTTTTGCGAAGAAACACGAGTTGCAAGCGCCTTTCCGTCTGTTTCATTGAGCCCTAACTTTTCAGTAAGGATTTTTTCTATCTCTTCTAAGGGTAGCGGAAGTTCTTTTTTGGCAACACTGTGAACAAATTCTTTGGCAAGTTCGGGATAGGCGTGTGCATAAGCCGCAAATAGTGTATTCCACTCTTTTTCGTACAATGCACCTTGCTCGCATTTATTTGCTGCATCATATATTTCTTGCGGAACGGTAAATGCAGGATAGTCAATTCCAAGTGCTTCTTTTGTTGCCGATAATTCGTCTGCACCTAAGGGAGAGCCGTGAGAAGATGCTGAACCTGCTTTATTTGGCGCACCGTAACCTATTGTTGTTTTGAAGCAAATCAAAATAGGTTTTTCACCGTTGCTGTCTGAATATTCAAGCGCTGTGTTCAAAGCATTGGCAATTGCGCCGTGGTTATGCCCATCAATATCCTTAATAACATGCCAACCGCATGCTTCAAAACGTTTTGTCGTATCATCGCCGAACCAAGCGCCGATGTTACCGTCGATAGAAATATCGTTCGCATCGTAGAGGGCAATAAGCTTGCCTAATTTAAAAGTACCCGCAAGTGAAATAGCCTCTTGGCTCACGCCTTCCATAAGGCAACCATCACCAAGAAACACAAAAGTTTTATGATCGACAACAGAAAATGACTGGCGATTATATTTCTGTGCGTGTAACTTTTCGGCAAGTGCAAAACCCACAGCCGTTGTTATGCCTTGCCCGAGTGGGCCGGAAGTACATTCCACACCGGGAGTATCATTATACTCCGGGTGACCGGGAGTTTTTGAATCTAATTGCCTGAATTGTTTAAGGTCTTCAAGAGAAATATCGTAACCTGCAAGGTGAAGAGCAGAATAAAGAAGTGCTGAGGCGTGACCGTTTGAAAGAATAAACCTGTCACGATTTTGCCAATGTGGGTTTTGCGGGTTGTATTTCATTGTGTGCATCCACAATTGTGCGGCAATTTCTGCCATCCCCATAGGCGCACCGGGATGACCGGATTTTGCTTTTTCTACGCAATCCATAGCAAGCGCACGTATCGCATTGGCAATAGGGCCTTTTGATTGTTGACTCATATAATTTTTCCTTAGTCTTAGATGATGGTGACAAGGATAGTATTCGCCTCCGGCGGGGCCAAAGGGAATAATTCCCTTTGGAAACCCTAACGGTTTTTCCTTGAATTAACCATCGTAAACAAGTAATATTACAAATATTTTTCAAACTTTGGTTGTAATTTGGAATCACATGTACAAAACAGCGTCATTAAACTGCTTCAAAGCTTCTGCATAAGGGCGAATCTTGAAAAATGCAGAGCCCGAAACAAGTACATCTGCCCCTACAGAACAGAGCTGTTTTGCATTTGCCAAATTGACTCCTCCGTCAATTTGAATAAGAATACTATATTTGTCAACTTTTTCTTTTAATTTTTTAATTTTTTCATACGTAGCAGGTATAAAAGACTGTCCACCAAAACCGGGATTCACGCTCATAAGAAGCACCATATCTATATCATCGAGCACATAATCCACAACTTCAAGAGGCGTTGCAGGATTAAGCGAAACCCCCGCCTTCATGCCACATTCTCTTATTGCAGCAAGTGTTCTTTGCAAATGTTTTGTTGCCTCAGCGTGCACAACAAGCATGTCTGCCCCTGCCTTTGCAAAATCTTCAATATATCGTTCGGGCTTTTCAATCATAAGGTGCACATCAAAAAAAAGTTTACTTTTTTTCCGACATTGCGCAATAACGTGTTGCCCGAAAGTGATATTCGGAACAAAGTTTCCGTCCATCACGTCCCAGTGAATCCACTCTAAACCAGCCTGCTCTAAATCGTTTAACTCTTGAGATAAATTTGTTATATCCGCAGAAAGCAATGAGGGGGAAAGAATCATAAGCTCATCCATTTTTTAAATTGTTTGACATTATTTATACGGAGAATACTGTCACATTAATGGACGAAAATCAACAAGCATTTTTGCCCTAAAAGCTCTTATAATTTTCATGCACTTATAATTGTTACCAAATGTATTGTCTCCCAAATAATTGGAAAAATGTGAGGTCGTACTAAGAAAAAAATTGATATCTTGGTGCGACATATAGGTTCTAAGAAGCCCATATAGAAAAAATCCGTTAGAACGGAGCACAAACCTCACCTACCCCATTGCATCATGCTAGAGCATTTGCAATTAGAAATAAGCCCTGCAAATGCTCTAGACACTTCATTTGAGCATAGCCCCTATATGATAAGGGAAGTGCAAAAAGCAAGAATAGGTCAGGCTTTTGCCTGCCACCCGATAGTAAATGGGG
>CAYJPB010000008.1:0-9817 GCA_964371955.1 uncultured Desulfovibrionaceae bacterium
ATTTCTTGGGTTACCATAAAAAAATATTCCTCCGAACCATAATTATCTTCTCTCAAGAAGACTTTTTCTTCTATCACAACAATAATAAAAACACAAGTTTTTAATTTCAAATATAAAATTATTTCTTGAATATTACTTTATTATATTGATATTATAGACAATATTTAATAAAAGAGGAGCTTTTCAACTATTGAAAGCTCCTCTTTAGATTCAAACTATTTTATAATAGTAACGACAATTATCCCAACAATTGCGTTGCAAGGTTTGGAATTGCGTTTGCTTGTGAAAGCATTGATATTGCGGATTGAGTGAGAATTTGGTTCTTCACAAACTGCGTCATTTCAACAGCAACGTCTACGTCACGTATACGTGATTCGGCGGCTTGCAAGTTTTCTGCCTGAACAGTAAGGTTATCGATTGTTGCTTCAAGCCTGTTTTGCATTGCGCCAAGATCTGCTCTGAATTTATCTTTTGAGGTAATAGCGGCATCAATTGCTTCAAGCGCTTGTTGTGCAGCTGCTTGAGAAGAAATAGATGCTCCTGCACCGGATGCTTCACTTCCAAGCCCAAGTGATGCAGCATCAATACTACCTATTGTTATTTCATAGTAGTCAGTAGCGCTGTCATTACCTGTTCCGAAGTGAACAACAAGATTTTCAGGCGTACGGTTTTCAGGTTCACCTACATATGTACCGGTATAGTCGCCGGAAAGTGAGCCGTCCAAAAGCTTTACACCGTTAAACTCAGCCGCATTTGCGATACGGGTTATTTCAGATGCCATTTGCTGATACTCTGAATCAATTATCGAACGCTGCACACTGTCGTACGTACCTGTTGAAGCTTGTTCTGCAAGCTCTTTCATACGAATAAGGTTTGAGTCGATAACCTGCATTGCGCCGTCAGCTGTTTGGATAAGGGAAATAGCGTCGTTTGCGTTACGCACACCTTGGTTGGTTGCCGCAATATCAGCACGCATAAGTTCACTGATTGCAAGACCGGCAGCATCGTCAGCTGCTGTGTTGATACGTAAACCTGAAGACAATTTTTCAATTGATGATGATAAATTGCTGTAATGATTTGTCAGGTTTCTGTTGGCATTTGTTTCCATAATGTTGTTATTTATGACTAAATACATACATTCTCCTCCTTGAAAAGATGTCATATTAAACCTAAAAGCGGAATATTGAGCCATTGCCTTCCGAGCAATTATTCCACTCGCCTACACTTCTTATCGGACTCTCTTAAATTATCTTTAGACTTTTTAATTATTTTTCTAGATTTAAGTTGAACTACGTAACCTACTGTATACACATCATATTTCTTCATCTGATTTTTGAATATAAAAAAAGCAGAGAAAAATTCCCTGCTTTTTAATTTTAATAATTATTCTTTAAAATGTATAACGTATACCAAAAACTAATTCATGGGCGGTAGGGCGAACGCTTGATGTAAAAGCATTTGCTCCGTCTGTAAACGTTGCACTTGTTTCATTCGGACGTATATAGCGATATCCCATATCTGCCGTGAAACCGTTTTGCATAAGCCAAGAAACACCAAGACCAACATTGAAGGCAAATTTTGTTGAATCTTCTGAGAATGAATATGCATTATTATATGTCATATCTTGGCTTATATTTGCAAAACCAAGCCCTATGCCTGCATATGGCACAAAAGGCGAAGAATTATAGAAATCATAATATGCGTTCACAAAATACGTATCTAAGCCTATTTTTTGAGTGCCTGAAAATTGACTTGAACCATATGTCCATGTGTTTTCTGAGGTTGTGCTTGTGCGCCACATAGCTTCAAACTCAACACGTAGGGGAAGTGTTGTTGCGTATTGCAAATCGTAACCGAGTGCTAGCCCACCACTAAAACTGAATGTTCTGTCACCGTTCAAGCCCGATGATGTATTTAAACCCGAAACATTAGTGCTATCCTTATCTTGATAGTTCACTCCAACCTTTGGCGCAATATAAATGCCCAATTCAGCTGCTTGCGCTGTGTATGCCGAACAAAACAACATTGCAGCAATCATAAATGAAATAATTCTTTTCATACCTTTAACCTTTCCTTAAAATTGTTTATAAACAAAACTTATAACATAAGAACAAAAACAATAGATTCATGACAGCGAAATGCCTTAGTTTCTCTTCACGCTTTATTCTTTTCATTCTTCATGTGTCGTTATGTAATTTTCTATGCAATTTCCGTGCAAAAAACCATCACTTTTTAGATAGTTGATTTGATATTTATGAAATGAATTCTACAAAATCGGCTTTAGCAGAAACTTTTCTCGAGTATAAATTTAATTAGTTAAATTTTAATTTTCAACACTCAAAAAACATTAGAATTTTACTAGAAAATCACAATGGAATTTTTTTCCTTATAAAAAATACGAAATTTAATTCGGCTTAAATTCATTGACAATAGCTGAGAGTAGTAGTATATTATCAAGTATAATCAATTACAAAAGGACAATGTATGAACTGGGACTGGGACAAATTAAAAGAAAAACAAAAAAGTCAACAAACTAGAAATCCTTTTAGCCAGCAAAATAATTCTTCTCAATCTCCTGAAGATCCGCGCCCTGAAAATCAAGAAGAAAATGCAAAAAAGAATGATGAACAATTTACGGATTTTTACGATTTCTATAGAAAAATACAACCAAACAAAAGAAATAATTCAGGGCAAAACCCACCTCCGCGCAAACCTGTTGCCGACATCTCCAACGCACCCAAAAAAATTATTTTTTCTATTCTGGGAGGCGCACTTATACTCTGGCTACTTTCAGGTATATATATTGTTCAACCAGATGAAGCAGGCGTAGTTTTACGTTTCGGAGAATACGCTTATACAACCGATGCAGGCCCGCATTACCACTTGCCTTTCCCTATTGAACAAGTATACAGACCACAAGTAACACAAATTCGTCAAGCAGAAGTGGGCTTTCGTTCACAATCAAGCGGAACAAACTTTCAGCAAGGCTATATCCAAAACGTCCCAGAAGAATCGGCAATGCTTACAGGCGATGAAAATATTGTCAATATCCAATTCAGTATCCAATACAGAATTAAGCCGGATGCAGCGGTGGACTATCTTTTCAATGTTGCCTATCCTGACGAAGTGCTGAAAACAGCCGCTGAAGCAGCAATGCGTGAAGTTATCGGTAATAGCCTTATTGACTCGGCTTTGACAGACGGTAAAATTGAAATACAAAACGAAGTTGCAACACTTTTACAAGAAATACTGGACAGATATGAAGTTGGTTTGGAAGTTGTTGCCGTTCAAATGCAAGACGTTCAACCACCTGACGAAGTGGGCGATGCGTTTAAAGATGTTGCTTCTGCCCGTGAAGATAAAATAAGAATTATCAATGAATCTGAAGCATACAGAAACGAAATTATTCCGATTGCACGCGGTGATGCAGCCCAAATCATCAACCAAGCCGAAGCGTATAGGCAAACAAGAATTCGTGAAGCAGAAGGTGAAGTGAGCAGATTTTTGGCAGTGCTTGAACAATACAATAATGCACCCGATGTGACAAGACAGCGTTTAGTCTACGAAACTTTGGAATCAATCTATAGCCAACCCGGTTTAGAAAAAGTTATTCTTGCCGACGGTATGGAAAATATGCTGCCCATTCTTCCACTTGGACCAAGTCAATCCACAACACCTGTGATTGACTCTGCACAACCTCAAACTTCTTCGACGGCACCAAGCTCAACCACATCAAGCTCACAATCCTCTACTCTGTTACGTCCCTCTTCAACCGGAACAATACGTTAATTTAAGGAAATATCCATGAAAAAAGCATATCCACTTATAATAGTTGCACTTCTGCTTGTCCTTGTAGGTTCACAATGTATTTTTGTTGTGCATCAAACTCAAAAAGCAATTGTTTTGCAATTGGGTGATCCACTTGACGGAGTATACGGACCCGGCTTGCATTTCAAGCTTCCTCTTATTCAAAATGTTGTTTATTTTGATGCGCGTATACTTGATTATGATGCCAGAACAGCTGAAGCACTCACTTCCGATAAAAAAACAATACTTTTAGACAATTACGCCCGTTGGCGCATAATATCTCCTATTGATTTCTACAGAACAGTACGCACAATTCCCGCTGCTCAAGCCCGTTTAGACGCTATCGTCTATTCACATCTAAGAGCACAACTCGGCTCACACACTTTGACAGAAGTTGTTTCAACAAGCCGTTCAGAAATTATGGAAACCGTGACACAGCTTGCTTCTGAGCAAATGGAAGAATTTGGTATAGAAGTCATTGACGTTCGCATAAAGCGTACAGATTTACCACAAGAAAACCAAATAGCAATATTTGACAGAATGCGTGCCGAACGTGAAAGACAAGCGATACAATACCGTTCGGAAGGTACCGAAGAATCAACAATTATTCGCTCAGAGGCTGATAGAGAAAGAGCAATTATTCTTGCCGATGCAAACTATCAATCCCAAGTTATTCGAGGCGATGGTGATGCGCAAGCAGCTCAAATTTATGCTGAAGCATTTTCCAATTCACCGGAATTTTATGAATTCCAAAGAGGACTTGAAGCCATGGAAACTTCATTGCAAAGTGATTCAAGAATATTCCTCTCACCCGATCATCCACTATTCAACTCTATCCAATAATATAAACCTGTAAGGCACAATACGACGCTAAAGGACAGTTCCTAATGACTCATACCGAAGAAAGCTTTAAAGAAATTCTTCAAAGGATGTATGAAGGTACACACACAAAAACACAACAACAATTGGCAAAAGTATTGGGAGTGCAACAATCAAGTGTTTCTGATGCACAAAAAAGATTAAGTATTCCTGATTCTTGGCTGATTACACTTCTTTTAAAATTTAATTTGAACCCAAAATGGATTTTAGATGGTGTAAACCCTCTTTATATTACGAACAGTTCGCTGCAAGATAGTCTTTCACCCTTACCGATTAATGAAGAAAGTTCTGAACAGTCAGGAATGTTTGTTCTGCAAGAGCCGCACATTTCTGCTGAATATTCATCTGAAATTCCTATTTATTCTTCACAGACTTATGCTATACACAATGAAGAAGGCGAACAACAATCACCCAAAGAAGGGTGTATGGCTGTGCCGCATAATTTCTATAAAGAAAACATGAAAATTTTTCGGGCAAATTCTAAAGCTATGGAACCTACAATTATACAAAACGCTCTTGTAGGTGTAGATACCGACGATAAAGAACTTACCCCCGGGGAAATATATGCCTTTTGTCTGCCGCCTCAAGGTGTGACATTTACTCGCGTATTTTATAATAACGAGAATAATGCCTTTCAAATGGGCATTAATCTGTGTATGGACAATAAACTTTTTCCACAAAATTTTATATCACAAGATCAGGCATGCCAGTATCTTATCGGTAAAGTCATGTGGACACTAAACCAATTTTAGGACGGATTTTATGAAACTATCACATTTCTTTTTCTTAGTATGCACTTTCATGCTCAGCGCATGTTCAACAAGCACAATCACACAGCAACCCAACGATTATTATGTCGCAACAAATGATGACGGAAGAGAACTTGTAGAAGAGCCTGAAACAGTGATTGAAGAATATGTTGAAGTGTATGAAGAATATATACCTCCTGTTATCGACCCCATATGGCTTCCTTTGTATGAACGCCTCACGGAAGATAACGTCTATTCGCCTGCTTTAGCAAATTATTTTGCTATGTTGCCTGCAGAAATTTCACAAGATCCAATGGGAAGAAAAATTGATGAACTGTATGGTTATGAATTTGTTCCCAGAACAACACCTTCTACCCCAACTCCGAGCTCAAATTACGATTATCCACCGGCAGGCTTTGAAGCGCAAGGCCCTTGGTATAAGAACATAGTTACCAATTCAATTGCTCAACAATGTATTGATTTTATTGAAACATATCAAGCAACTTTTGATAAAGCCGCAACAATTTATGGTGTACCGCAAGATCTTATCGCCGCTTTAATGTTCATAGAAACACGACTTGGCGGTTACCTTGGTGTTGAAAATGCTTTCTACACCTTGGCAAGTATGGCTTCTTCAACTCATTACACACAAATCCCTGACTTCTTTAATGACTTACCCAATAACCCCGAAAATAATATCGACTGGATCAATAATACCATGGAAATTCGCTCTGATTGGGCGTACAACGAGTTTAAGGCTCTTTCCGTTGAAATTATCAATAATGACTTAGATCCTTTCGACATGCCCGGCTCAATCTACGGCGCAATCGGCTTATGTCAGTTCATGCCTTCAAACATTCAGCGTTTCTCTGCTGACGGTGACGGCGATGGAATCATCAATCTCTTTAATCCAAACGATGCTATCATGTCCGTTGCTAAATATCTTGAATACTATGGCTGGGAAACAAGCGGAACACTTTCCGAACGCCATGCTGCTTTGAAAAAATACAACAATTCATCAGTGTATGCAAATACAATTCTCGGACTTGCCGAAACAATACGCTTAATTCAAAGCGAAGAAACATTGGCCTCAGCTGAATAAGGAGAGAATAATGATTACATCGGCAGAACTTTTTGAAAGAGCAAGCAAGGTTATTCCCGGCGGAGTTAACAGCCCTGTAAGAGCATGTAAAAGTGTAGATTCACTTCCTTTATTTATTGCAAAAGCCAAAGGAACAACACTTACCACCGTTGAAGGGCAACAACTTACAGACTTTGTTTTATCGTGGGGGCCCATGATTTTAGGTCACGATTATCCAAGGGTTTCAGTGGCAATTAAACAAGCCATTCACCTCGGCACAAGCTATGGCGCACCGTGTGAAAATGAAGTTTTACTTGCTGAAGCTGTGATTGATGCCATGCCTTCGCTTGAAATGGTGCGCATGGTGAATTCGGGCACAGAAGCGACAATGTCGGCTTTACGCCTTGCTCGTGCTGTAACAAAAAGAAATAAGGTCATTAAGTTTATTGGCTGTTACCACGGGCATGCGGATCCTTTCCTTGCATCAGCAGGTTCAGGGCTTGCAACCTTGGCAATTCCCGGCACTCCCGGCGTAACGGAAGCAACGGTTGCCGATACTTTGGTTGTTCCATACAACGATATTGAAACTGTTAAAACAATGTTTGCACAATATCCCGAACAAATTGCTGCGGTTATCTTAGAGCCCGTTGCCGCAAATATGGGCTTGGTTTTGCCGCAAGAAAATTTCCTCAAGCAATTGCGTGAAATAACCACGCAAGAAAAAGCCTTACTTATTTTTGACGAAGTAATCACAGGTTTTCGCTTAGGCTATGGCGGCGCACAAGAAGTGTATGGAATCGACCCCGATCTGACAACTTTCGGCAAAATCATCGGCGGCGGTTTACCCGTCGGTGCGTATGGCGGAAAGCGTGAATTTATGGAACAAATTGCCCCTTGCGGTAATGTTTATCAAGCGGGCACTCTTTCGGGTAATCCTTTAGCGATGGCGGCAGGCGTTGCCACGTTAAATGTCTTGAAAACTATGGATTATAAAGCGTTTGGTGAAAAAAGCGCACAATTTGCCAATCAGATTGAAGCAATTCTCAAAGCGAAAAAATTACCTGCTCAAGTTGTGCACACAACCGGTATGTTCACGATATATTTCACCGAAGCACCAATAGTTGACTTTGCTAGTGTCAGCACATCAAACGCTGCAATTTATACTAAACTTTACAAACACATGCGTGAACATAATATCTATATTGCTCCTTCCGCCTTTGAAGTTGCTATGCTTAGTTTCATACATACACAAAAAGATTTCGATGCTTTCTTGTCAGCATTGGAAAAATTTAACATCTAGGGTAGTCGCATCATACATTGCGTTTGCTCTCGCGTCCAATAATCGGAGAATTTTATGCAGACAATATTGATAACCGGTGTCACATCAGGATTTGGGCTTGCAACAGCAAAAATCTTTCACGACATGGGTTGGCGTATAATCGGAACCGGAAGACGAAAGGAACGCTTGGATAATTTGCAAAATTCAATGGAAAATTTTGTTGGACTTTGCTTTGACATAAGAAATAAAGATGAAGTTTTTCAGCATTTTGCAGACCTTGATGTCGATGTACTTGTAAATAATGCCGGCTTGGCTCTTGGGCTTGAACCGGCGCACGCCGTCGATCTTGAAGACTGGGAAACAATGGTAGACACCAATATAAAAGGTACTCTCTACGCCACAAGAGCGGTTTTACCCAAAATGGTTGAAAAAAAGAAAGGGCATATTGTCAATCTTGGCTCTATTGCAGGTACTTACCCCTATCCCGGTGGCAATGTTTACGGCGCAACCAAGGCATTTATGAAGCAGTTCACTTTAAACTTGCGTGCTGATTTAAGCGGTACACACGTTCGAGTGACGAATATTGAACCCGGACTTGCGCAATCTGAATTTTCTGATGTGCGCTTTAAAGGCGATACACAAAGAGCACAGAGTTTATATACGAAAAAAAATCCACTTGTTCCCGAAGATATTGCCGAATGTATCCGCTGGGTTACATATTTGCCATCGCATGTAAATATCAATAGAATAGAAATTATGCCTACCTCACAATCTTCAACAGCACTCACCATATGCACAGACGAGTAATCGTTTATAATTCTATAATTTATTTATCGCACTCAACCATGCATGTGACGGAATATTGATGAAAAAACGTCAAAAATGTACAATCAATGGGCAAGTACAGGGAGTGGGCTTTCGCCCATTTATATACACACTTGCCCTTTCGCAAAATCTCAGCGGATTTGTTAAAAATTCACGAGAAGGAGTTCTCCTTGAAATTCAAGGCGATGCGCTAGATATTACTCGTTTTGAGCAAAGACTGTTTGATGAACTTCCCCCTCTTGCACAGATTGTTTCTTGCAGTTGTGAACCGATTGATATTATAGAAGAAGACAATATATTTCAAATCATTACAACAGATAATTTAGGCTTGGGACACTCTGTACTTGTTAGCCCCGATGTGGCGCACTGCGAAGCGTGCAAAAAGGAGATGCTCGAAAAGTCAAACAAGCGCTATCTTTATCCTTTTATTAATTGTACGCATTGCGGGCCACGTTTTTCTATTACCCACTCAATGCCTTACGACAGAAAAACAACATCTATGGCGTGTTTTCCACTGTGTGAAGCGTGCAGCGAAGAATATAGCAATCCGCTCGACAGGCGTTTTCATGCACAACCGACGGCATGTCATGATTGCGGTGTTGAATTGTGGACTGAAAATAATACAAAAAATTTCAATGCGATAAAAGAAAGTTTGCACAAATTACACATGGGTAAAATTCTTGCGATAAAAGGACTTGGCGGCTTCCATTTAGCATGCGATGCCATGAATGAAGAGGCTGTGCACACTTTACGAATCAGAAAAAACAGACCACACAAAGCTTTGGCAATTATGCTTCCATCAATTGAAAAAGCTAAGCAATTTGCCTATATAGATGAAGTTGAGCAAGAATTATTACTTTCTCGACAAAGGCCGATTGTCGTCTGCAAAAGAAAAATGGATATTTTACCGAATATTCTTAGCCCAGACACGCAAACCATTGGAATTATGTTGCCCTCAACACCTCTTCACGAACTTTTCTTTCATGCAGAGCATTTTAATGAAGAAAATTGTGAAGCATTGGTGATGACATCAGGGAATCCGGCTAATGAACCGATTTGTTTGAAAAATCGTGAAGCGGCTGAAAAATTGTCGCACATAGTTGATGGATTTTTGTTTCATAATAGAGATATTTTAGTTCGTGTCGATGACAGTGTGCTTTTTGCTAAACCTCTAGAAATTCAAAACGTTAGCGGTAA
>CAYJPB010000008.1:9827-10215 GCA_964371955.1 uncultured Desulfovibrionaceae bacterium
TCACCTGCATTTATTTCTATCAGACGGGCAAGGGGCTATGTTCCCAATGCGCATGTTTTGCCTTTGGATCTTTCCAATTCTTCTTCTGAAAATTGGAACATACTTGCGTTCGGCGCAGATTTAAAAAATACATGCTGTGTCACAAAATATGCAAATAAAAGACTTGAAGCATTTGTCGGGCAACATATAGGCGATTTGGAAAGTACAAAAAATCAAGACTTTATGCATGAGTCTATTGCACATTTAGAAAAAATTTTAGACGTAAAGCCACAAATTGTTGTCACAGACGCACACCCAAATTCAATTTCTCGTCATCTTGCAGAGCAATATGCACAGCAAAACAATATACAATGCCATACAATTCAACACCATGCGGCTCATGCTTTTT
>CAYJPB010000008.1:10232-13053 GCA_964371955.1 uncultured Desulfovibrionaceae bacterium
ATATATCAACCCGCAAAAAAATGAATGGCATAGAATAGGGCATTTTGAAAAAGTTTTGCAAGTCGCCAACGATACATCTGTGCGCTCACCATGGTATATGACACAATCGTACTTGCATGCGTGCAATACTAAACATTCTATTGAAAATATTGATCCTTTTATGCAAAACGCAGTACTCGAAGTTATTGAAAAACGCGTAGGAATAGAAACTTCAAGCTGTGGCAGACTTTTTGATGCTGTCGGCACTCTTATTGGCTGTAGCAAAGAAATTTCTTATGAAGGACAAGTGCCTATGCAGTTGGAAGCTATGCAAGATTTTTCTTATAATGACTATAACTTAGTTCCCTATACACAGCAAAACAATCTTTCAGTTCTTGAAACGACAAAGTTATTTAAAACTTGCTTCACTCTCAAGCAAAATGGACTAGAACCCTCGAAAATTTCTCGTCATTTTCATCTCAGTCTTGCACATTCTTTGGCGCATTGGGCTCAAAACGCATGCAAAGCACACAATATCGCAAAAGTGGGAATGACAGGCGGCGTATTTCTCAATAAAACACTCACTGTAGAACTGAGCAAATCATTAATAAATAATGATATTACTCCAATTTTACATAAGAATTTCTCCCCATCTGATGCAAGCATAAGCCTTGGGCAAGCATTGTATGCCGCACTGAAAATGCGCTGATTACAGCGCCACGAGTTGAGTATTTCCATAGGCAAGCATTTTATCGTCACACGAACAGAAAATCCCCTGTAATCCTTTATCTTTTTTTGAAGTATAGAAATTAAGAACCGCTTCAAAATCATTGCTTGATTTAATCATATTCGCTGTGGCAGTTGCCATGCAATCGGCTAGTGCGCCCTTATCCGCAAGCACTGCGACTAAATCTGCATTACCAAAACTCATAGAATGTCCAATAGTTGCAGACGATGCACATATAGAAAGCCCCTGTGTGGGCTTGATGGATAGGCCTATTTTTATTCCCTCTTTCGGCTTATCCAAAAGAGCTATTGTCCTCTCTTTTTCAGAAATAATATAAATATCACCGCCATTTTCGATGATGCAGTCAGGGGAAAGCCTTTTATCACAAAGATAAGCCGAAACTTTTTTTGCCAAATGTTCTGAAATACTTCCTGCAACAGCGGCAAATGGTCCAACTCCAATTATTTCAGATGCTTCAAGCATTTCTTTTATTATTGGACTTTGCAAAGATAATTGTTTTTCGACTTCATGTGAAATCGGTAAAAGTGAAGTATAAAATTCAGGAAAAGCATAGCTATAGAGCTTAATTTCTTGGCGTAATTTAAATAATTCGTTGTGAATAAATTGAGCTATTTCTTCGTGAGGAATTTTATTTGTAAGCAAAAAACAAATATCACTTTCCTCTACAATTACGGAATGTTGCTGTTCGTCATTGTCAGTCATTGCAAGAGCACGATACACTCTTTCTTTGCTTTTATACACTTCTTTCATTTGCATAATAAGATTTGACTTTTCCCGTGTAATATGTTTTTATTTTTCTTTATTTTGAATAGGAGAAATATATGCAGAAGTATATATACTTTAGAGATAAAGGTTGTCAAGCGGCGAAAGATATAATCCTTTCTGCGCTTGAAATGGCAAAAGATGTTGAAATTTCTAAAAAAAATTGCTCAAATAACGTTTTATTCTTTACTGCCGATTCCCAAAAAGCACAGCCAATAATTGATATTTATGCAAAAGCCTGTACTCTTATGGGCTGTGAATTTCATGTAACAGACAACATTTCACTCATTAATGAGCATAGTATTGTTCTGGCCGATGAAAACTTTTTTCCTACAGTAGAAAATCTTGAAGCAGATAACTTGCTTATTGCCCAAGCCCTGCAACACGACAGTCAAAGCGCAAATGCCTTTGCAATGTTTACAACAATGGTATACACTGCACTTCGTACAAATAAGCCCCTGTATGAACTCAATTTCTCATGGATGGGTGATGCAGGCGCCGAACAAAATTCTTTTGCAAGCTCTTTGATTAATTCAACTATTTGCCTTCAACATTCTTTAGCATTCGCTTTTGCAGACAATCCTGCACAAGGCGATATTTGTGCGCCACCACGCAGTATTTTAGACTTTGCCATGACAGCAGGCTCAAAGATATTTCTCACATACGACCCGGCCTTTATTGATGAAAGCGCCGATGTTCTCTATATCACGCCTTGGACATATAAGGATCAAGGTGATATTAAGCCTTCTCATCCATTCACGTATGAAACAATAAGCAATAATTTCAACAACAATACGCACATTATTTCATTTATTCCCGAAGTTTCCTCAAGTGAAATAGATGAAGAACTGTTTGCAAAAGCAGCTCTGTATACACGTGTCGCATTATTGAGTTATTTCGGAAAAGAATAATCAGAAAATAAGGATTAGCTATGATAAAAAAACCTATAAAAAAAGTAGTTTTGGCATATTCAGGCGGTTTGGATACTTCCGTAATCTTGAAATGGTTAATGGAAACTTACGGCTGTGAAGTTGTTACCTTTACCGCTGATTTAGGCCAAGGCGATGATTTAGACGGTGTTGAACCAAAAGCATTACAAACCGGCGCAACTAAGGCTTATGTATCTGATTTACGTGAAGAATTTGCAAAAGACTTCATCTTTCCGATGATGCGCGCAAATGCCTTATATGAAGGACGTTACCTTTTGGGAACTTCTATTGCCCGCCCGCTTATCGCTAAAAAGCTTGTTGAAATTGCAAAGGCAGAAAATGCCGATGCCATCGCTCACGGTGCAACCGGCAAGGGTAACGATCAAGTACGCTTTGAACTTGG
>CAYJPB010000008.1:13063-32059 GCA_964371955.1 uncultured Desulfovibrionaceae bacterium
ACTTGGTGCGGCGGCTTTAGCACCTGAAATTGTGTGCATAGCTCCTTGGCGCGAATGGGATTTAATGTCACGCACAGCCCTTAATGAATTTGCAGAAAAGCACGGAATTCCAATTACTTCCGGCGCAAAGCATTATAGTATGGACAGAAATATGCTCCACTGCTCTTTTGAGGGGGGCGAATTGGAAGATCCATGGGAAGAACCTGAATTGCTTTCACATATTATGGCAGTTCCTGTCGAAGAAGCTCCGAACGAACCGGAATATATTACTATAGACTTTGAAAAAGGCGACGCAATTGCAATAAATGACGAAAAACTCTCACCTGCTGAAATTATCCTCAAACTTAATGACATTGCTGGAAAACACGGAATCGGCAGACTTGATATGGTGGAAAACCGCTTTGTCGGCATGAAAGCTCGTGGCGTATACGAAACACCCGGCGGAACGGTACTGCATGTTGCTCACCGCGATTTAGAAGGTATTTGCCTCGACAGAGAGGCAATGGCTGTACGTGATATGATTCTTCCTCGCTACGCAACCGCCATCTACAATGGTTTCTGGTTCTCACCGGAAAGAGATGCGATGCAAGCACTCATAGATAAAACGCAAGAAAAAGTAACCGGTTCTGTGCGCTTAAAACTCTATAAAGGTGTTGCATTCCCTGTTGGGCGCTATTCTCCTCACTCACTCTACTGCCACGACTTGGCAACTTTTGAAGATTGCGCAACCTATAATCACCACGATGCCGAAGGATTTATTAATTTACAATCCTTAAGAATTCGTGGTTACAGAAAAGATTTGATTAAATAAGGTAGTTTATGAAAAACACTCTACTCTCCATTCTTTGTTGCTGTTTCCTTTTGCTTTCGAATAATTCCGCTTCAGCACAAGAAATTGATGTCTTAAGAATAGGCACTTTACCTGCGGCCGATTCAATTCTTTTATATGCCGCCAATAATGAAGGCTATTTTGAAGAAAACAATATACAAATAGAGATAATTCCCTTTCAAAGCGCTGTGGAGCTCGGAGCTGCCATGCGCGCTCAAGCCTTAGACGGGCATTTTGGAGATATTATTAATGTGCTTATGCAAAATGCTACGGGCGCACCACAAAAAATTGTCGCAACTACTTCTTATGCAACTGAAAATCAAAGACATTTTGCAATTGTCGCCTCTCCAAAACTCGAGGATTTGAATATTGAGAACCTTGCAAATGCTCGTGTTGCCATCGGGAACGACACCATTATTGACTACCTCTATTCACAAATGACAAGTGCAAACAACCTTGAGAGCAACTACTTTGCTTTAGAAGATATCCGTGCAATTCCTCTGCGTTTACAAATGCTTATGCTCGGGGAAGTAGATGCCGCTCTCTTACCCGAACCGCTTGTTACAACTGTGGAAGCGCAAGGCGCTCATGTGATTTTTGACGATACCACTCTTTCTGAACCTTTAGCAGTTATTGCCTTGAGGAATGACGTTATCACTGATGATCTTGTACACCGTTTTCGCGATGCTTTGTATAAAGCGGCTATGCATATAAACGAACCTGCTAATCGTGAAACGTATATTGACATCATGGTAGAAGTAGGACTTTTGTCGGAGCAAGTGAAGGATGTTTACCCTCTCTTGCAGTTTGACACTGAATTACTGCCAAACTACTTACCCTCAGAAGAAGATATAGCAAACTATATCACATGGATGCAAGCAAAAGGCATTTTAAGCGATGCTCCTCTTTACGAAGAGATTGTCTGGCAAGCACAATAATAGCTTGTGACAGCCTCTAGCTTGTGAATCTCCTATGATAGATCAATCAACAAAAAAAGGAAGAGAGCAGCATACTGCTTTTTATCAAGAAAAAGTATCGCTTTTGGTTGAAAATATCAGCAAAAATTATGATACTTTCAAAGTGATTGACAATATCTCCTTTGAAGTAAGAACGGGAGAAACTCTTGCGATTATCGGGCCATCGGGCTGTGGAAAAAGCACGCTCTTATATATGCTTGCAGGGCTTGATACTCCTAATACGGGTACAATTTTATTTCAAGACGGTATACCTTCACAGCAAAAGAATTCTTTTTTTCAAAAGCATGAAAGAAGCCCACGAATCTCGTATGTGATGCAAGATTATGGGCTTTTTCCATGGAAAACTGCCGAAGATAACCTTGCTTTGCCATTGCTATTGGCAAAATATCCAAAAAAATCACGCGAAGAACTTGTTGAAAACATGCTGACTGAATTAAATCTTGAAAATATACATAAGAAATATCCTTTCGAGCTTTCAGGCGGACAAAGGCAGAGACTTGCCTTAGGCAGAGCACTTATAAATTCCCCTGAAATTCTTCTGCTTGACGAGCCCCTTTCCAGTGTTGATGCCATCACAAGAGAAAACTTACAAAGACTTATTTTCGATTTGTGGAAAAAATATTGCTTCACATGTGTTTTAGTGACACATAGTATTTCAGAGGCAATTTTCCTTGGGAAAAATATTATGGTACTCAAAAAAGTTCAAAACAACTCGTCTGAGCAAACAGGGCAACTTGTACTTATGCAAAACCCGTGCTTTGGTGATGAGAGTGTTCGCCACAGCCCCACCTACGCCATTCTCTACAAAAATATTTCTCAAGCTTTGGCAAATGCCTAATCAATACTTTCGGAGTGAAAGAATGGCTAAAAGCAATAAAATATATCAAACTTTTTTACCACTGATTCGCTACGCTTGGGCGATTTTTGTGATTGTCTTTTGTTGGTATATCGCTTCACTTTTCTTTGAAGATTATATTATCCCCGAACCTTTTAAGGTAATTGTTTATTTCTTCAATCTTGTACAAACCGAAGTATTTTGGGGGCACGCTTTTGCAAGTTTCTGGAGAGTAAGCGCCGCTTTGATTTTAGCTTTTTCATTCGCATTTCCGCTTGGATTATATATGGGCTACAAAAGAAAATTTGATGCATATGTCGCACCTATCGTTTTTTTGACATACCCCATTCCAAAAATCATCTTTTTACCGATATTCCTTATGCTTTTCGGGCTTGGCGATTTTTCGCGTATACTTCTTATTGCATTAACAGTCGGTTACCAAATACTTGTTGTCACTCGCTCTGCCGTCATAAATACCGATCAAAAATATTTTGATTCCTTCAAGAGCTTGCTCCCCTTACCAAGCAGTAAAGATATGCACAATAGCACTGGTAATTCTGCCCTTTCTTCTTATCGTGAAAACCATTACCGCATGGAAAAGCTTGTCCACTTACTTATTCCCGCGGCTCTGCCCGATGCGCTGACATCCCTTAAAGTAGCGTCAGGAACTGCCATCGCCGTATTATTTATGGTGGAATCTTTTGCCAATCGAAAGGGATTTGGTTTCTATATTATGGACGCATTCGGCAGAAACGATACCTTAATTATGTTCAGCGGAATTATTGCTATGAGCCTTATGGGTATTATCCTGTACGAAGTGTGCAATCTACTTGAAAGAATATTCTGTCCTTGGATTTTCAGGAAAGGTAGATAAAGCGTATACCATTACTTTCCATGCGCGAAGCTGAAAATCGTTATATCGTCTGAAGCATCAGCTGTTTTGCGAAAATCAAGTATAGATTCATATAATGTATCTATTATTTCCTGCACATCAAGCGTGGCATTTTTCTTAAGGAATTCTGCTAACCTCTCGTCAGAATACAGTGCATTTTCTTCGTTCATAGCTTCTGTAACACCGTCTGTAAAAGCAAGAAGCGTTTCATCTGCATACAAAGTATCGGTAAATGATGGATAAGGTATTTCCTCAAATACACCCACCATCGGACCACTTAATCCTTCAATCAGGCGAATTTCTCCACTTTTCTTATTGATGGCATAAGGTTGGCAATGTCCTCCATTCACATATTCAAATGTTGAGGTAATTGGGTCATATACAATAATAAGTAATGTAACAAACATATTTGCTTCATTGTGCTCAGCCAGCATTTTATTTACATTTTCCATAACAACACTTAAATTTTCTTCAACATGCAATGAATAGCGAATAAGCGTTGCCGTCATTGACATAAAGAGTGCCGCAGGAACCCCTTTTCCGGAAACATCACCGATAACAAGGGCATATTTTCCATTTTTGAGTTGCATATAATCGTACAAGTCACCGCCCACTTCTTTTGCCGGTTCAAGATAGAAGGCAGAAGAAATTTCGCTGTTATTCGGCGCTTGACTTGGCGGATTAAGAATATTCATCTGTATATCACGGGCGGCATTTAGTTCACCCTGCATGCGTTCCTTTGAAGCGGTGGTGTGGAGCAAATCACTGATTTTTAACGAAAGTTCCTTTGTCAGCACACTGAAATTGTTTGCTAAAACAGCAATTTCATCATGGCCTTTCGTTGGCAAAGTCTGCGTAAATTCTTCCACAGCTTGACTATTATTTAAGTCGATATTTCTTAAATCGTCAACTTTTTTTGTGAGTTTTTGCAAAGGATTGACAATATAACCCAACAAAATTAAACTTGCTATCACAGAAATAAGAAATGATGCTATGCAAAACATAGTCAGCATACGCACCAAATCTTGCCCCGGAGCTTGCAATTGCGCATAAGGAGCGGCTGAAACCATTGTCCAACCCAGAGGTTTTAAAAAACCCGCCATAACAAGAGAATTGCCCACATCTTCAAACTCAACATCACGCGTAATTTTCGCGCCCTCTCTTGCTTCTTCAAGAATGTGGTAAAAATTTTGCACATCTTGCATGGATCCGCTTGAAGCTAAAATAGTATCATCTTCATCGATAAGCGCAATAAAACCAGCTTCATAGAGTTCCAAACTATCAAATTTAGTTTGCACATTTTCAATAATATTGAGAAGCACCAATTCTTCCTCTGCTTGGAAATCCTCTATCGATACGTAAGACACAATAACGCCCGGCGCAGCATTTCTTTGCCAAAAAGGAAGAAAGAAAAAGAGAATATCCTCATTTACTCCGTCCACATTAACATTAAATGAGGCAAAATCCCCCCCCATCGGCAATTCAAAAGGATTCAATAAATCAATGAGTGTTCTGCCTTTAATGTCCGTAGAATGTGTTTGCAGGAGAGTTTCAATAATTTCAGGAAATTCACTTTGCTCCCTATTCAGCACAAATGATGTTATATTGCTGATACTTGATTGATTGGTGATACTGTCAATAAATATTGAATGGTATTGTGGCGTAATTTCTTGATGCTCAAGTATTGAATTTATACTTGCCAGTACACTGTTTGCTTGTTGTGACAATAACTCTTTGAGATTCATCACACTTTCAACCCTATCATTCAGCGAAATAAGATAGGAATTTGTAATAATTTCAAATTCAAAATCAATAAGCGTGCTGAAACTTTCTTCTTCATTTTCAAAAGCAGTTTCACTTACATTTTGATATGTTATATATAAAACCGGTGTGGCGACAAAGCAACTTGCCACAACCAGTAAAAGAGCTAATTTATGGCTTAATTTCATTTAATCTCCCGATAGTTAAATGTCATGTATATTGAGGCGCAAAAGTTTTTTTCTCAAACCTTCACGAGTAATTCCAAGCATTTCCGCTGCTTTTGTTTTATTTTCGCATGTTTTAAGAACGTGCATAATAATTTGCTTTTCTGCCTCTTGCAAGTTCACGGGAAGCGTAGCCAATTGTGAAAAATCTTGATCGGACTGGCTGCTTGATGAACTTTCTTGCTTTGCCTCTTTGCTTTTTGTGATTTCATCGATATCGAGTTCTGACGCGACTTTTTGCTGAATTTTCATAGAAAGATCTGAAAAATCAATATACTCACTCACACTCAAAGCCGCCGCTCTTTCCATTTCATTATTGAGTTCACGCACATTTCCCGGCCACGAATAGAGCAGAAGGGCTTTTTGTACAAGAGGTGAGAGCTTTAAATCATTTCTGAGCATATTTTTTGCGTGTCTTGCCAAGAAGTAATTTGCAAGAATAAGTATATCCGCTCCTCTGCTTTGTAGCGGAGGTAAGTCAATTTCCACAACATTTATGCGGTAAAACAAATCTTCTCTAAACTTTCCTTCATTGATGAGCTTTTGAAAGTTTTTATGGCTTGCACAAATAAGAAGTATATCTACTTCAATTTCTTTCACGCTTCCCACACGCGTTATTTTTCTTTCTTCAAGCGCTCGCAAAAGTTTTGCTTGGCTTGCAAGGCTCATGTCCGCAACTTCATCCAAGAAAAGAGTTCCGCCGTGTGCTTCTTCAAAAATTCCTTTTCGCGCGCTCACTCCTGTAGCGATATTCTTCTCAATTCCAAACATTTCACTTTCAAACAATGTTTCGGGAATTGCTGTGCAGTTTATTGCAATAAAAGGCGAATTTCTTCGCGCGGAATTATAGTGTATGGTTTTTGCAATGACTTCCTTGCCCGAACCGGTAGGGCCCATCACCATAGTATTGATTGGGCGCTTTGCAATGGTGAGAGCCAAGTCTACCTGCTTTCTAAACTCTTCGTCCTGCCCTATCACCATATTTTTACTGTATTCGGATTCAATACTTGCTTCTAATGCGATATTCTTCTGCATAAGCAATTTTCTGGCTTCTTCAAGCACAATATTTTGTTTTTGCAAAGCATCAATGAGCTGTTCTCTATGAAATTCTCTGGCTGAAACTTTAACAAGCATAAGCCCAAAAGCTTCTGCAAGTTTATTCACTTCTTCGGGCGCTTCTTTATTTTGAGTAAGTGCAAAAAGCCTGTCTTCATTGGATGGTTTACCCCATGCTAAATCTTCGCATAAAGCTATCAATTCTTTGTAATAATTTTCGATGGACATATTTTTTCCTAATTTAATTCTTGAATAAATCTCAGCACTTCAGCAACAGCGCCGATAAGTTCTTTGGGGATATACGCATTTTCCGTTCCGGTTTCATAGAGCGAACGAGCCAAATCCACATTACGCATAACGGGTATTCCCTCTTGTTTAGCCACTTCTATCATACGTTGCGCGAGTGCGTCTTGTCCTTTTGCCAAAATAATCGGTAAGGGAGTTTTGTCTTTATCATAATCAATGGCAATGGCAAAGTGCGTTGGGTTTGTGACTAAAACTTTTGCTTTGCGTGTATTACCCAAGGTATTTTGAGATACCATTTCTTGATGGAGTTGCTTTCTTTGCCCTTTCACTTGCGGATCGCCCTCACTTTCTTTGTATTCACGTTTGACTTCGTCCTTTGTCATCATATTTTGCTTTGTAAATTGGAAGCGTTGAAACACATAATCGGCGGCGGCAATAATGCAAAATACGCCCGAAGCTTGTATGAGCATGTCGCTCACGGCATTTGCAATAACCGATGTTACAGCGCTTATCGAACTTGTGGGCAATTGAAAAAGTATGGGAAAAATGTCTTGAAATACCATCAATACGACATACCCAATCACAAAAACTTTCAATAAATTCTTTAATAATTCCACAACATTTTTTACGGAAAAGACTTTTTTAAACCACTGAGAGGGACTAAGATTACTCAACTTCGGCATTGCGCCCTCTACGGAAAACAACACACCCACTTGTGCCAAATTCGCCACTAAACCCGTAACTATCACTAAGGCCACAAAAGGAAGGCTGACAATTGCTATAAAATAGAAGGTTAAGTATAAAGCCTGCCCAAGCACTTCATCAAATGGCTCTGTCATAAGCCGAATAGGAATTTCTGTCATAATCACAAGTTGTTCATAAATGCTCGGTCCCATGGCAAGAAGATAGACAGCAACGCAAATTGTTGTTAAAGCAGAGGGAACTTCTTGGCTTTTTGCTACTTGCCCCTTATTACGCGCATCTCTCAGCCTTTTCGCGGAGGGTTGTTCGGTTTTTTCACTCATAGAAGTAAATGCTCCAAGGTTAGAATAAAGCCGTTAACATCTTCATAAAGCTTTGGCATCATTGACAATAAAACAACGTAATAAAAACATATCAAAAAGCTGGCAAGTCCGCTTTTAATCGGCATGGCAAGCACATACACATTCAATTGCGAAGCAAACCTGTTTACAAGCCCCAATGAAATATCGGCTAGTAAGCAAGCAACTGCAATAGGCGAAGCAAGCAAAAGCATGTGCAAAAACAGCCATCCCAGTTTTTCCCCAAAGAAAAGCGCAAGATTTAAATCAATATTCAAAGCAAACAATTCTGCCGGCGGAAATATTTCATAACTTGTATATACTACTGATAAAAATGAAAGAAAACCACCTGTTACAAAAAATAAATAAGACACACTCTGAAAAAATAAACCACCGGTAGGGCTTATGGATTCACCCGAGGAAATATCAGCTCCTTCTGCCTGTGAAGCGCCCCTCTGGTTGTCTATAAAAAAACCCGCACTCTGTATCGCCCAAAATAGCAGCGCTCCAAGATAGCCGATAAGCAAACCAAGCGCAACCTCTTTGAGCATTATTGCCGCAAATTCTAAAGTGATAACCAAATTCAAACTTTCCACAGGTGGTAAGGTGGCAACAACATAATTATGCAATATCAAATAGATAGAACCAACCATCACCAATCTTAATTGCCCAGTCACAACCGCACTCCCCAAGAAAGGTGCAAGCATAACTATAGTGAACAAGCGCGACATACCTATCAGTACAGCGATTGCGTGCTGATAAAGATTGAGTTCGGCTATGAGTTGTTCAAACATTTTATACCTTTAATTGTGCAACATGCATACATCGATTCGCGACGCCCACTCTAGAGCAAGTAGAAACTTTCAAAAATTTCAGCGCCATATCTTAATAATTCTCCGCCAATCCAGCCTCCCATCATAAAAAGCGTTATAGAAACGGCGATAAGCTTTATACCGAAAGTAAGCGTTTGTTCTTGTAATTGTGTCACCGCTTGTATAAGACTTACGATTAAACCTATGATTGATGCCACAATAATCGGCGGCATAGAGAGCATAAGCACCAAATACAGGGCACGTACAGCAAGTTCAATTGTTCCGTCCATATATAATCCTTATTATACTCTTATTCGCGTGAGTGGTTGCACTGTGATTTCACTGCTCAATTCTTGATAGGAAAGCACAGCAAGATCGTAATGCTCGGACTCGATAAGGCGGCGAACATAACGGCGTATATCCATACTTGCCATAATCACTGGTTTTTGCGCATGCTTTTGATAATCGCCTGCGGCATCGGAAACCGCCTTCAAGAAGGCTTTTGTTACTTCATTGTCCAGTGCCAAAAATGCGCCGGCAGAGGTTTGACGAATCGCCTTACGTATTGTTTCCTCTAAGTCAGGGTCAAGCAAAAATGCAGGCAACATGTTTTGCCCTTTTGAGTGCATATACGAAAGTTGGCGCTTTAATGCTGAACGCACATATTCGGTCAACATAACGGAATCTTTCTCTTTTTGCGCCCATTCGATAAGAGCTTCCAAAATTGTGCGCAAATCTCTGATGGACACTTGCTCTTGCACAAGCCTTTGAAATATTTCTGCAATTCTTTGTACAGGGAGAAGCCTGCTTGCTTCACGCACAAGATCGGGCGCTTTTTCTTCCATTTTATCAAGTAGATATTTAGTTTCTTGCATACCAAGGAAGAGTGACGCGTGACGAGAAAGTACGAGCGAGAGGTGATACGCCAAAATTCGTGAGTGATCCATACAGGTAAGCCCCGCCTTTTCAAGCATGGGTCTGTTTTCTTCGGGCACCCAAATACTTTCCAGTTCCGGCAAGAATTTCTCTGTAATCGTGGCTTCAATACCGAGCATTTTGAGGTTATCCACACTTTCGTTCACGATAAGTGATTTTCTCTCTAACTTTCCGCCTGACATAGGAACTTCATTGATATAAAGCATATACGTCAAGCCCATTGCCTGTGTTACACGCAAGTTAATACCGGGGAAAGGTACGCCCAAGTCAAAATAAAGTACACGACGAAGGCTTGCAAGCTCTTCATTGAGTGAGTTATAGTTCAAACTTGTGCTTAATTCTTCAGAAACATCTAAAATAATGGGAACTGTCGGCAAAAATTCGTCTTGCATGGTTGCGGAACGTTGCGACTGTTTCGCTTGAACTGTAGGCGACATAACTTTTTTCAAATCGCCCTGCGTATCTCTCTCATCAGGCACTTTTTGAATTCGTTCAAGCGCTAGGGCAAAAAGAATAAGAATTGCGGCAAGCGTAAAAAGTTGTGGCTTTGGGAAACCGGGTACAAGTGCGAATAAGAACACCATTGCGCCCGCCATTTTTATCGCTTTTGGTTGCGCAAAGAATTGACCGCCCACTTGCCCGCCGATATCTTCATCGGAGTCGCCTGAACGTGTTATCAAAATACCTGCTGAAATAGCAATAATCAATGAAGGAATTTGAGAAACCAAACCATCACCGATTGTTAAAATGCCATATAATTGTAAGGCTTCACCGGCAGACATACCATTTTGTGTGATACCAATAACCGTACCGCCAATAATATTAACAACCGCAATAATCATACCTGCAATGCTGTCGCCTTTAACGAACTTCATTGCGCCGTCCATTGCGCCATACATCTTACTTTCTTGGCTAACTCTGTCACGCTTGGCCTGCGCTTCTTCCATATCGATAACGCCGGCTCGCATATCAGCATCGATAGACATTTGCTTACCGGGCATAGCGTCTAAAGTGAAGCGCGCGCCCACTTCTGCCACACGCTCTGCACCCTTTGAAATAACCAAAAACTGCACAATGGTGAGAATAAGGAAAACAACAGCACCGACAACAAAGTTGCCACCGAGTGCAAACTCGCCAAAAGTATAAATAATTTGCCCTGCATCCGCTTGCAAAAGAATAAGTCGTGTCGTGGTGATATTCAAACCCACACGAAAAAGTGTGGTGAACAGCAACATTGTCGGGTACGCCGAAAAGTCCAAAGCCGTTTTCACATACATACTCATCATCAACATAAGAAATGATAAGCCCATATTCACGCCGATAAGCGTATCGACAAGCGCTGTCGGCAAGGGCATAATCATAAGCGCAATAACCATGACCACAAGCCCGACTAAGGCTAAGTCACTGTGTTTTGCTGCGGTATTTACTACTTTTTTGGCTCTGTTTGCGATGCTCATATTTACTCGGACACTAGGTTATAATATTGTTTGATAGAGTTTTCCGCTTCGGCATGGCGTGACGTTTGCCACAAAGATTCGGCACGCAGAAGATACAAAAAAGCTTCATCACTTTTCAACATTCTGTCGCCAATTGCTTTGCGTATATAGTCAAGCGCAATCTTATATTCTTTCTTACGCATATATGCCACAGCAAGATTTTTGTAAAGCCAATTTTTTTGCTTGGCATTTTCTGTTAATTTTAGGAGCGCAAGAAAGGTTTTTGACGCATCATCACTTCTGCCCATACGTAGAAGCATATAACCAAAGGCTGATAATCCTTGAAATTCTTGTGAGCTTATTGCTTCCATATCAACCACCTATCATAAGGTTTACATAAGCTTGTAAAAGTTCTTTATTTGCTACCATTGGCTTCACAATCTCTTGCACAAAAGATTGCACTTCAGGATCGTCAATATTTTCGTATTTCAGTGCAAAACTTGTAAGAATTTTATTAAACATATCGGGGCGTAAGCTTTCGCCATCGCCCAATTCCGGCGCTAAAAACTTTTCTGTTATAGCTTTCAAATCGAGCGCATTAAAGTGTTCAACAACGCTGATTTCATTTGTTGCGGTTGAAGCAAGCAATTTTGCCGAAGGTATATGTTCTTGGGATTGCGGAATAAGAAAATCTTGTATCCCTACATTATGATTAAATAAATTGACTTTATCCATGATGTTTCCTTAATTTTTTTCAACTCTTGCTTTTAAATCCATCAAAAATTTAAAAGCATTTTCTATATGTGCGGCACTCAAATCACTTCCTTCAAAACGCGTAAGAATCATGAAGTAATCATTATATAAGCCTGTAAATATGTTAAAAGGATGATTATATTTATAATGCGCCAAATCTAATATACGCTTTGCTGCTTCATCATCATAACTCTGTGCAGGAAAGGTAAGGTAGAGAAGAAGTTCATTATTTGCTTTTTCAAAAGTAAATATTGCGCTCTCTTCCACGGTTAATGCGGCTATGCCATTTTCGTTAAGTGCAAAGTTTGCAATGCCAATTCTTTTGGCAAAATCTTCAATAACATTTTCTATCATATCAATTCCTTATTCCAAAGTTAAAAGCCATTCGTCTTCTCTGGCAACAGCATCATCAACAGCAAGCTGCATAGCATCAAGAACCTTCGTACGCTCTTGATCGCCATTAAATATCGTTGAAGAAAATTGACGTGTAGTTGTTTGTAATTCTTGTAAAAACAATACTTCTTCTTCGGGGTTTGCCACCCTTGAAGTCCTTGCCAAAGCTTCCACACTTGAAGAAGAAAGATAGACTTCTTTTTTCATATCAAGTATTTTCCCTAAGAATGTGAAGCCGTTATAGGGGCAATTTTCAATATTGTGCACGTCTTTCAAACGGTTGACAAGTCTATCGCACAATGCGTGAGCGCTTTGAAAAGCGCGTAACTCACCAAGACTTGTACTCACGCTTTCAAGTTTTGTTTTATCGGCACTCATCATATCTGAAGCAAGATCATTCCCCAGCATTTTGTAAAGAAAATCCAACGCCAATTCGATATTCCCCTCACATTTATCAACTACATAACTATATACTTCGTAAGGATTTGAAAATTCGTTTACTGTTTTTGTATAAAGAGCGGCACCGTTATTTATAGAGGCAAAGCGCGTGTCTTCTGCGCGGGTAAGCTCTGCCTGCATACTTGTGATAATTTTGCCTTTATCATGTAATTCTAAAGCATTGAGTGCTTCTTCAATATTTTTGAGTAAGGAAGGGTCGGCATTTTCGCTTTTAAAATCATCGTATGCGCCCTTAAGAAATGCGTATGCTTCACCGGAATTTTCAGATAAACTGCGTGCCAATTGCATAAGGGTTTGCGCATTTTGCATTCCCTTCATGGACATGATTGCCGCTTTTAAATCGGCAAATTTCTGCGCTTTGTCGCCGTTTTTAAGAACATCTGAATATCGTTTGATAAGATCTGAATTTTTCAAATCTATTGTTTCTTTTTCTTTTCTTTCGCTCAATTCAAATTCATCGGTAGTATCGACGCTGAACGTCAATTCCTCAGCGCATTGAGCAAGCAATGACATAGGGTCGTTCGCCATCTTTACACCAAAACCCATAAGTGAGCCACTTGCTTGTTGTGCCGAATGGGAATAGCCTACAGAGCTTGTCTGCGCTTGAATTGTTTGATTTTGTACACTAAAATCAATCGCCATAGCTTATCTCCAACTTTGTTTGCGTTAATACACACCATGCAAAAAGCTTGCCGAATAGCCCAGAAAAAAATAGTAACCCCATTCCTATCAAAGAGCAAGTTCTTTTTTCTACTGAATATTTTCGTTTTTTTATGAAAAAATTTTACTGTAGTCTAACTTTTCTTACACTGAATTCAGAAACCTTCTTACATTATGACGATGCAGATATTTTTCCGTCATTTATAAGATAAAGGCTTGACTTTGCAACATTTTCCTGCAGTACCGTCACTATATGCGGATGACAGGTGAAAAAGAGTATTTGATGACTTGGCTCACTATCAATGAAAGTGGATAAAGTCTTGGCAGTCTGCACGGAGCGAGTGACATCAAAGTTGACAAGAATATCGTCCATAATAAGCGGCAAAGGTTCTTTGTATTGCACAGCATTTTTCATATAAGCAAGACGAATAGCAAGATATAATTGTTCGCGCGTGCCTTGACTGAGCTTGTCGGGAGTGATGGGAGTGCCGCGTTTTGGATTTATGGTAAGAACATTATCTTCTATCGAACTTGTTATATTTATCCATTTTTCTTCGGTGATATGACTGAAAATTTCTGAGGCAGTCTTTATAAGTTCGGGCTGTTTTTCTTCTTCGTATTTTTGCTTTGCTTTTTGAATAAATGAGCGGGCAAGTGCATATTTCATATAGTTTTCAAGAGCTTCGTTGCTTTGCTCAAGTAGGATACTTTTTTCTTGCTTAAGTTCGGTAAGCAAGTTTGAATTTTCGATTTGCTTGATGAAGGCAGATTGCTCTGCAAGTGCATTTGTCAAATCATCTTGAAGTATTATAAGTTCATCATATTCTTTTTCCTGTACATTTTTTTGATGTTCAAGAATTGAATAATCCACATTTTTAAATTCTGAAAGAAAATCTTCAAGGCTTCGTCCAAGTGCAACAAAATTAAGCTTATCTTCAAGAACCTGCTTATCCCTGTTCAGAGAGTGAAGGGTATCCAAAAGCGTTGCATATTCACTGAAAACATCAATATTTTCAACACCTAATGAATCCATAAGCAATGTAAAATCTCTATTTATTACTGCTTTGGATTCTTGAAGCTTTGCAATTTCTTTATCTAAGTGATCACACTGTTCTTCAAGCCCGATTTTTGCATTCAACATTTCTTTTGCTTTTTCTGCTTCTGTGTAAATGCTGTCAAGAGTTGCAAGATAGTCAGGTTGCTTATCAAGCCTGAGAAGCGGTGTTATATCAAGCACTTCAAGAATATGTCCAAGCGCATTTTGAAGTTTGTCAAGCTCCTGTTTATGCAGATCGTATTCTTTCGCCAAAGTTTCAAGCTTCGCTTGAGTAGCATGGCATTTTTCTATGTGATTAATGATATTTTTTGTTGTTTGAACTGAAAAAGTTGTATCAAGCCCGATATTTGTAAGATAGTTTTGCCAACTGTGTTCAATTTCCTCGATGAGTTTCGTATGGGTTGAATACTGTTTACTCTTTTCTTCAATCGTGGCGACTATAGCATTTTGTTTTGCTTTCAAATTCTCAATATTTTCAAGGAATTGCTTGCGCCTTTCATTTATTTTATCGCCCTCGAGACACGCGGCAAGAATATTTTGTGCTTTCTTTACTACATCAGTGTTTAACATACTGTTTTCGTAAGCGAATTGCGTTGATGATTTTAGTAAATCAACAAGTTTTTCTTCAGCATTTTCAAAACTTGCTATTTCTTCCTCAAGTTGTGTAACAGTTTGCTTTGTAAGGCGAATTTTTTCCAGTCGCATAAAATACGCTTCCACTCCCTCAGGTGAGGGGATATCTGTGACGGCCAAAGACATAAAGTGTTCTTGCCAAAGCTTGCGTAAAGTTTGAGTTTTTCTCTCCTCCTCGTGGTATTCTGCCAATTCTTTTGTCAATTGTTTTTTTACATTTGTGAGTTCAAGGGCAGTTGAAGAAGTCTCTTTGATGAGTTTCTCTTTTTGAATAATTTGTTCTTGCTCGTCCTCAAGCTCTGCTTCTAGGGTATCAATATGGGCATTGGTAAATTCACCAAGCTGTAATTGTTCACAAAGTTTAGCAAATTCCGCTTGATTTTTATTGACTTTGCTTTCAATGATTTGTTTTCTTCTATCTATCTGTTCAAGCATGAAAAGCTTCTTCTTCCTGTCAGGACTATACATAGGTATATTAATGTAAATACTTGTAAATCCAATTAAAAAAATCAAAAATGCAAAGGGTGAATGATTTGCATACGTTTTTGGAAAATCAACAATTGAAGGCAGATGCTCAAGAAGAAAAGCATTTTGAGAAACAAATGAAATATCAATAACATGCATATCATACACAAGCGCCAAAGCAAGAAGAGAACCACCAAGGCTAAGAGCAAGAAAACCAAGCAGTAACACAACGATATTACTGGTTTTTATGGGTAATTGCTCAAGAATTTCATTGTATTGCTCTTGCAGTTCGGCAATACGTTCGTTATCATCAATTTGTGAATAATATAAGGTCTTTGCACGTGAAAGCATCGATCTTTTTTTATGAAGGAAGCTTCTTTGCAAGTGCAAATGCTTTCTATTTTCGCTTGTCAAATACGCGTGTTGTTCTTCCAATCTATCTACATATTTCTTTGTTTGAATGTATAACTGTTTGGTATCAGACGCTTTTTTTGATTGATCGGCAATACCTTGTGCCAATTGCATTGATTGCTCTTGCGCATCTAAAATCGTTGATAGAGTTTCAAAAGATGGCGTAATTGTAAAGGATAATTGCTGAACAGCCCGTGCATATTCGCTTTGCGCACGGTTAAGATATTTGCGTTTTTCAGGCAATTTTTCTTGTGCGTCTTGCGTTCTTCTGAGAGCTGTTTGCAAATCATCTCGAAGGCTTAGAGAAATTTCTTGTTTTGTTGGTGGCAAAGCAGATAATGTGTGCTCGATATGTGAAATATCATCTGCAATTATTTGCTTTTCTTGATTGAGATGTTCTATCGATTGCTCTAATTGATTCTTTTCCGTTTCTGCCTTATGGAATTTATTTTCAAATTCGTCAATATTTTTATGCACTTCCAGAGAAAAATGTATCTCTTTGATCTTTTCGTCTGTCCAATCATCACCCAAATAATCGATACATTGTGTAAGCTCTTTTTGAGCTCGCGAAAGAGCGTCAACAGTGTACGGAAGTTTTATAGAGGCGTTTCTATAACTGGCTTTATACTCAATAAGCTGTTTTATACGTGGAAGATAATTGACAAGTTGCGCATTATATTCTTTTTTGTTTAAGCTATCGAGTAGAAAAGACTTTCTTTCGTCAAGCGCCTCAAGCTCTTTTTGAAACTGGAGTTCTTGCCCCTTGAAAATTTGAATAAGTTCCGAAGCATTGCGTGGAAAATCATCGCTAAACTTTGGAATTCTTGAAATTTTTTGCTCGATCAGGTAATACTCTTCATATAACTGCCACGCATCAAGCTTACGCTTTTGATAAGTAAGGGATTGGTATTTCTTCTCTTTTTCTTCTTTTATTCTATGTAATTCTTGCGCATTTGCTTCGTATGTTTTATAATATTCATCAATCAATGAATTTTTTTCAATAATGTCTGCAAGTTCTGTATTGATTTGCTCAATTCTGAGTGCATTTTCTTTAAACAAAGTACGAAGTGATTCGTTTTTTGCCAAGCTTTTTGCACCTTTAGCGCTGAGAATATTTTCAATATGTGTCAAAGCTTTTTGCGGCGAAAATAAACCAAGCCCAAATGAAGTACCGTAAAGCACGGATCTCACATCATCTTCTTCAATAGAATCAATAGATTGCAATTCGGAAAGGCTAAAGCCATACAAAGCAGAATAAATGTCACGATTTGTTCCCGCTAGAAGTGAATCATAAAGATTTGTATTTAGTGCAGCGCCCTTCTCATCAAAAAGATTAAAGTTTTGCCTTGTTCTCTCAAGGCGCATTGCCCCCATAGCGTTGGTTTCGAGGGAAATCATTCCCCCCATAGAGGGGCTTTTTTGCGAGAACAATCCTTCGCGCGATTTTTTTGAGCGAGAAGAGGGAAAACCCGTGAGAACTGTACGGAAAAATTCAAGTGTCGTCGATTTACCCGCTTCATTTTGCCCAAGAAAAATAATTAACCCGTCGGGCAAGCTTTGCTGGCTTTGCTTGGCAAGTATTCCAAATTCGTATATATCAAATGCATGTATCTTCATAGCAATTAATTATTATCCAATAATTCCGCACAAATATATTGCGCATCTTTGATTAATTTTCTAAAACTTTCCTCATCATTCATCAATGGAAGGGTTTTTCTGTGTTGCTTTTGAATGGGGCTGTCTTGATAGATTTTCTGCATGGCTGCAAGCATTTCGTCAACATCTGCATTGAGCAAATTTTCCCCTTCCGACAAAACTTGTGCGAGAAAATCATCGTACTGCATGAGAAGATCTATATTTTTTTCCGGCTGTATATCAGAAGTTTCAACCTCTATATCTTTCACAAAAATTATCGGGCGATAGTTTTGCCCTTGCTCGTTCAAACTATCTATAATTTCTTGTATTGTATAAACATTTCTGAGGTTTTTATTCAGTTCAGTTTCACCTTTGAGGCATATTCTCACAATCAGTTGGCGAGTGCATGCGGGAGCATTATCTGTAATTTCAGTAAGTTGTTCATATATTTCGCTCTGCAATTCAACAATATCTTGTATCGTATCATTAAACGTATAATCTAATTTTTTCCAAAACAAAGGCGCTAAAGGAATTAATTCTTCATAAATATCAACTATTTTTGTTTCTTCATCTCGACTCATACGCACAAGAACAGCGCCATGTGCCTCGTCTTCATTGATATGCGTTCCCTGCAACGCACCCGAAAAAATAATATGTGGATTTCGTTCAAGTATTTGATAGGAATGCACATGCCCAAGCGCCCAATAATGCATATTTTTTTCTTTTAAATCTGCAATACTGCACGGCGCATACACAGCGCTTCCATCGTGCTTTGCCAAAGAAGTGTGCAACATACCCACATGGAAAGTATCTTGCTTGCTTGATTCTGTAACTGCTTGGAAAAATTCTGATAAGTTTCGAGTTTCTTTCTTCGTTGTGTGGCTTATTCCGTGGATAGTTGCAAGACTTTCTCCTTGCTTTTCAAAAATTACACTTTCCACAAAATCAGGAAAAACATGAACATTTTCAGGCAATTTCAAGGATTGAAACGCACTTGTCAGCGGGTCGTGATTCCCATGAACGAGATAGACGTGTATATTATGTCGATTCAATTCTTCACACGCATTTTTGAAGCTCAATCGTGCCTTCAAACTTGCATCTTCGTGATTCCAAATATCACCGACAAAGAGCACGGCATCGGGTCTGTGTTCAAGTGCGCATTGCACCAAATTATCCAAAGCCGTGAATGTTGCATTGGTTGCGATATTTGTTGCAGTAACAATATTTTTCATCGGCACATCTAAGTGCAAATCCGCAACATGAATAAATTTAAACTCTTTCTTCAAAGCCTTGTTCGCCTTTTCCCTTTACTTCAAACTGAAAATACTTTAAACACCTACACTATTAATGTCAAGCAATAATGAAATTGTACGCAAAGCAAACACATCAGGGCAAACGCAAGAAATTTTTTTCACAACAGGCATTTTATAAAATGCTATTATTTTAATATGTTGAAAATATTTCCATTCCCCTATTAAAACGTTCG
>CAYJPB010000009.1:0-31563 GCA_964371955.1 uncultured Desulfovibrionaceae bacterium
GATGCCGCAAAATACACAGGCAGAGCAAACCTCGTCGGCGTAATTTCAAACGGAACAGCAGTTCTTGGATTGGGCGATATAGGACCTTTGGCAGGTAAGCCTGTTATGGAAGGTAAGGCAATCTTATTTAAAAAGTTTGCTGATATCGACGTATTTGACATCAACTTAGATTGTAAAGACCCAGATAAATTTATTGAAATTGTTAAAGCTCTTGAGCCTACTTTCGGCGGTATCAACCTTGAAGATATTAAAGCTCCCGAATGTTTCCAAATTGAGCAAACATTAATTGAAGAAATGGATATTCCTGTTTTTCACGACGATCAACACGGCACAGCTGTTATTTCCGGCGCAGGTCTTATAAACGCCATTGAAATCGGCAACAAGAAAGTTGAAGACATTAAGCTTGTTGTTTCCGGTGCAGGTGCGGCAGGTATCTCATGTTCGCAATTCTATGTATCTTTAGGTGTTGATCCTAAAAATATCTATATGTTTGACTCAAAAGGCCTTATCACAAAATCTCGTCCAAATTTAGACAAATATAAAGGTATGTTCGCTCAAGATAAAGAATTGACCCTTGCTGAATGTATGAAAGATGCCGACATGTTCTTAGGGCTTTCCAAGAAAGATTTGCTTTCTCAAGATATGGTAAAAAGCATGGCACCCTACCCTATTCTCTTTGCATGCGCTAACCCAGACCCTGAAATTCCTTACCCTGCCGCAAAAGAAGTTCGCCCTGACTGCATGATGGGAACAGGCAGATCTGACTTCCCTAACCAAGTGAATAACGTTTCAGGCTTCCCTTATATCTTTAGAGGCGCTCTTGACGTTGGTGCAAAGAAAATTAACGAAGCGATGAAACTTGCCGCTGCAAAAAGTATTGCAGAACTTGCTAAACTTCCCGTACCCGATTCCATTGTGAAAGCATACAACGGCAGATCTTTTGAATACGGTCCTGATTACATCATTCCTACTCCGCTTGACCCACGTTTGCTCACTCACACAAGTGCCGCTGTAGCTCAAGCCGCTATGGATACAAAAGTTGCAACAATGCCAATCGCAAATATTGAAGAATATAAAAAATCACTCGAAGCAAGAATTGCAAAATTCAACGCTCGAGCAGAAGCATTGGTAAATAGCTACAAATAGTTATATATTGCAGTAAAAATTTTATTGACAATAATCAAGTCCTGATACAAAGTCTAAAATGAACATGTATCAGGACTTTTTTTGTTGTTTTCGCTTTACCCTCCTGTCAACAAAGCAGAGATCTTTTTCACAGGGAATTGCACAGAGGTAATTATTAAATATAAAACAGGTAAAGACAGTCGAAACTGTCCTTACCTGCTGTTGTATGAGTTAGGAGTGTATGTATGAAAACTATTTACAGATTTTTTAACGACAAAAAGTTAACTAATTTGCCTGTCTGTGAATAAATGTCGGAAGATCTGATTCATCATCTGAGAAAACAAAATCGTCAGCGCCCGGTCTGTGTAAACGGCTTTGTCTCTTTCTAAGGTAAGCCGGCAAATCATCTTCGGCAGTATGCATTGCTTGTGATGTATTGAGCTGAGTCAAATGTGGCTGTGAATTATACACTTGTCTCAACTGTTGATTTGCTTGCACAGGTTGTGAATATTCAATTGTGTTGCTCTGGTGTGCCTGGTGTGCCTGATGATTTTGGTGATTTTGGTGATTCGACGGCGTCGGAATAGAAAGAGGATTCATCTCTAAACCTGTTGCAACAACAGTAATAGTAATATCTTCTCCCGCACTTTCATCAACTGCCATACCTATGATAATTTCAGCATTTGTGCCAACCAAATCAGTGATATAGGAAGCGGCTTCGTTGTATTCGTCCATCAAAAGATCGCTTGTAGAGGTTATATTTACAAGAATTGCTTTCGCACCTTGAATAGACACATCTTCAAGTAAAGAACTTGAAACTGCACTTTTTGCAGCTTCCAAAGCTCTGTGTTCACCGCTTGCTCTACCTGTTCCCATAAGAGCCATACCGCGTTCTTCCATAACAGTTTTCACGTCTGCAAAGTCGGCATTGATAAATCCCGGTGAGGTAATAAGATCGGTGATACCACGCACAGCACAGTAAAGAACATCATTTGCTTTATTAAGCATATCCAAGAAGCGAGCGTTTTTTGCACCACTGTTTAAAAGTCTGTTATTAGGAATAACAATGAGACTGTCAACATGCTCAGAAAGTTCCGCAATACCTTGTTCGGCAGCCTTCATACGGCGCGGTCCTTCGTGCTGGAAAGGTTTTGTTACCACACCAACGGTGAGGATACCTTTTTCTTTTGCCGCTCTGGCGATAACAGGCGCTGCACCCGTGCCTGTTCCTCCGCCCATTCCGGCAGTAATGAATACCATGTTAGCATCGCCAATGGCTTCGCGAATATCTTCGATACTTTCTTCTGCTGCGCCTTTGCCGATTTCAGGTTTTGCACCTGCGCCAAGGCCGCCCGTAAGTTCACGCCCAATTTGAATGCGAGTATCTGCGTTAGACGCTGCCAGAGCTTGTACATCGGTGTTCGCTACAATGAATGTAACCCCTTTTAAATGAGAATTCTTCATCGCTTTAACAGCATTTCCGCCGCCACCGCCAACACCAATCACTCTAATTTTCGCCGCTTGCTCTTCATAATCTAATGTAATATCCATAAACTGCCCCCTCAAAAAATTGTTAGCTCTAAAGGATCTCTGCAACCCACTTTTTCATTCTAACCAAAATCTTATCAAATAGATTCGTATTCGTATCATGGCGAATACGGAATCTGCTTTCATTATTCTCTTTTTCGGCGCCGTAGTAGAGTAATCCGACAGCCGTTGCATACTTTGGTGAATTCACAAAATCTTTCACACCACCCAAATTATGAGGTGCTCCGATTCGTACCGGCATATTGAATATTTGTTCTGCAAGCTCACGACAACCACTTATCAAAGAAGTTCCGCCTGTCAAAACAATTCCTGAAGCGATTCTGTTTTTGTAGCCTGATTTTTCTAATTCATCATCTATCATGGTAAGAATTTCTTCCATGCGAGGCTCACAAATTTCTGCCAGTAAACGCCTTGGCATGCGACTGGGTTCACGCCCGCCCACGCTTGGCACATCTATAAATTCATCATCACCCACTTCGCTTGTGAGCACACAACCATGTTTTACTTTAATTTTTTCAGCTTTATCTATGGGAGTGCGCAAACCAAAGGAAATGTCACTTGTCAAATTATTTCCGCCTTGAGATATAACGCTTGTATATTTGATAGCATCATCCACAAACACTGCCAAATCGCTTGTTCCGCCGCCTATATCGACAATCGCAACACCGATTTCACGTTCTTCTTGCGTCAAAATGGCTTTTGATGACGCAAGAGCCTCAAGCACAATGTCGCACACGTCCAGTCCGGACTTGTGACATGAACGCACTATATTTTGAGCAGAAGCAACAGCTCCTGTCACAATATGCACCTTAACTTCAAGCCTAACACCGGACATTCCCAACGGATCAGCAATTTCATGTTGATCGTCGACAATGTATTCTTGTGGTAAAATATGTATAACTTCTCTATCAAGAGGAATAACTATTCCCTTGGCAACTTCAAGCACACGCTCTACATCACGCTGAGAAACTTCTTCGCCCTTTATCGTGATAACACCGTCACTGTTGATTCCGGAAATATGGCTACCTGCAATTCCGGCATATACGGAACGTATTTCACATCCCGCTTTTGATTCGGCTTCTTCCAAGGCTCTTTGTATTGATTGAACTGTTTGCTCAATATTAACAACAACACCCTTGCGCAGACCGGTGGAAGTGCTTTCCCCCACACCAAGGATATTCATCACACCGGAATCAGAAAGCTCGCCGACAACAGCACAAATCTTGGTTGTACCTATATCTAATCCTACTATGAAATCTGACCTTGCCATGAAAAAGCCCCTTATCAAAAAAGTGAAGTGAGAAGTAAAATGAGCACACTAAAAAAACTTATTATGCTCATCTGTTCTGTAAGTAGATAGGAACACATTTTAAAATAAATGTCTAGACTTTTTTTAACACTTTTATAAAATTTTTCAAAAAAAATACTAGTTTTATGTTAAAGAAACTTTAAAGAAAATCATAAAATGTTAATATAATTTAACTAGTTAAATGAAAATTTTATTTGCAAATTGCCCAAATTTTTTTAAAATTTTTTTTTAGTTTTTTAAAAAATAAAGAACACACAAGCATGAATTTAATTGTGTGCTCAATGAATTTTTTCTCTACTATTAAGACTTTATTTTCTTACTTTTTAGCTAACATACTGTCAAGCCATGAAAACACAGTTTCATAACTTTGTTTTGCATAGAGATTGTTAGAAAGATACATCTGCAAAAAGCTGGAAAGCGGGCGTATAAGTGGAGGGAAATATATCCAAAAATCTTTGTTTAATTGAAGACTTAACTTATACGTGCGTACTATTTCCTTGAATAGTTGCATGTGCGCTTTTTGCAAGTAGGGAATAATTTTCGGGCAATTTTCTTGTAAACTGGCCAAAGGATTTTCTCTATCTGGAAAGCTACTTGGTGAAATGCGCAGAAAAAAGCTTTGCCAATAAATATCTAAGTATTCTCTGGTAGTGAAGTTTTCACTCGTCAACCTTTTAAGCTTGTGTAATCCATCTTCTCTGTGTGTGCTGAACAGAGCTAAAGAATTATCTACGGTGAATTGCTTATTTTCCAGTAAATTTCTTGCGTATAAAGCAACTGATGAAGCTGTAAACCTTTGCTTACATTCATAATTTCTTACACATTCCCAACAAGATGTGCAGGAAAGACGCGCCTGTAAAACGTGATGTTGAGGGTTTGGCACAGAAGTTTCATAAGGATTTACATTCCCCATTGAAAGCGTGAGTGTTGGCACGGAAAAAGCGGCGGCAAGATGCATAGGACCTGTATCTGGCGTAATCAGCAAATCAAGATTTTGCATAAATAAGGTAAGTTCTTTCAATTGAAATCTATCCACAAGGTTGAGACTATGCAATTGTGTTATGCGCGCAACTTCCTTTCCCAGTTCTTTTTCTCCTTTTCCACCCAGAAAAACCGGTTTATAGCCCAATCTTACAAAAATAGTCGCAAGTTCTGCAAAAAAAAGTGGATCGGGGCGCTTAGTGGGGGAGCTTGCACCTAAAAAAAGCCCTATTCTTCCTTTACCTTCTGTTTTTTTCGGTAAAGCGTAACGCACGGTCAACATTTCTTCATACGTCAATGAATCCAATGCGTTAAGGTCAGACCAGTGAAAAAGATTGTGGCGAGAATTCATGGTGAGCGATGTTCTGTAAAGCTGCCAAAAGCCCTCAACAAAATACTTTTCATCTTTTACATAATGCCCTGTTATTTTTTCATACCGCAGACTTGAGGCCAAATGTATACTCTCTTGCCTGTGGCTGAGGTTGATAACTTCATTGAACTCAGTTTGTTGTAAAATTTCAGCAAAAGGCGGAATAAACACAACTTGAGGCGCAAGCGGCAACAAAGCATCATAAAAATGCTTTTCTGCAACAACCCACAGCGGGCGCGAAGGTTCACGCTCTATCAGTTTTCTTGCAAAAGCAAACATGAGAAGCAAATCGCCCATGCGATGCATTTGTATTATCAGATTTGGCTTCACCTTACTTCACAACACCTTGATTATTTATAGAATTATTGTCATTCGGCGCTACAGTCGCCTTTCTTTGCCAACACAGATTTTGCCAGTCGATGCCTGCATGTGTCTTATGTTTTTTTGCCAACTCTCTGGCTTTATCTGCGCCACATTGCTTTCTATCAAGCAGATAGTAAATATAGGCAAGCATCTTTTTTTCTTGAATATTTAGATATTTTTCAATAATGGAAATAATATCTTTACTGATTGTGTGCAGTGAATAATTTTCAAGCTCGCCGTTTAATCCTTTTACAATTGCAAGTTCTCTCAATTGCTTATAATAACAAACATAATTAATTTCTTTAAGATAATCTTCAATTTCGTCACAAGCACGCAACACTCCGGCTTGGAGCACGGAAATTGCTGAATGAACGCTTTTTTGGATATTGTGCAAATCTGTAGGATTTTCCTCACGCAAGTCATTGTCAGGGCACTGAGAACCGGGAGCACGATTTTCAATATAGGTGTAATCAAGACAATCCATAAAAAAATCATCAAAATAATTAACATCTTTTTTCAATGTCTTATCGAACATTTTTATAAATTTTTTAACTTTCGGAGGATTTTCGCCAAATGAAAATCTCAAACGTGCGTCTAAAAATTGTGTACTTTGCTGTGACTCTATATCCTTTGCATGTGGAGTAATTGTATAAGTTTGCTTATTTTTGACAGAATACCCCTGCCAATTTTTTTGTCGCAAATACGTAATCAAGTCAGGATTATCTTTTATCACAACAAGATCGTTACTCGATTTATACAAACCCTTCTTTGTTTTTGCAAGCGCATAGCAAGGAATATTTCTATTATAAAGCCATGAAATATAATGATAATACGATTGAAAAAAACCTTCGGGCGCATAGGTTGTAAGCATGTCTTGAGAGAAAACACTTGTTGCAAATTCGCGTGCCCAAATTGTGAGTCGATTTTCAGCATTGCCTGTATCATACCCTTCTTCATAAGGAGAATTTGCATAAAGCGCTATAAATACAGGACTTAATTTGAGAATTAAATTGAGAGCGCTGATTGCTTTTTGTGGTGCAATGCCGGTACACGGACTTATTTGCGCTTTTGCGTCTGTACCGATATAGTGACTATGCCCCCGTATCTTTGTGAGATAGGTGTAGAACGATTTTTCAAGAACAAAATCTTGATATTGCTCAATATTTGTATTTTGATTCGGCGCTTCAGAAAAATTTAGCACGTAAGCATCGTGTTTCTCCACGCTTTCAAGCACTTCATTATAGGTTTGGATTGTTGTATTTTGTAACTCCTGCAAGCTTGCATAAGGACCTATAGCAAGCTCTAAATTTGAATACACACAGTCAAAACCTGCTGTAATTATTGCATGATTGTCTTCACGAGTGAGGTCAATCGGCTTTCCATTAAGGTCGTGCACATGGCTCACATATTTCTTCGTGTTCCAAATCTCTTGAAGCGAGCGTATATAGGCTTGCCCATTCCATGGCTTCGTCTCATTTGTGACGACCGGTAATTCTATTTCAAGCCCGTAACTTACTGTTTCCATACTTTTCTCAACTATTATAAAAATGACAAAACACGTGCAACAAATTCTTGTGTTTCTGTGAAAGGCGGAATACCATTATATTTTATCACATTACCCGGTCCGGCATTATAAGCGGCAAGCGCAAGCTCTATACTGCCAAAGCGCTCTATCTGCTCTTTTAAGTAACGTGTACCGGCATCCACATTTTGACTTGGATTAAAAGGCTCAGCAAGCCCCAGTTCTCGTGCCGTTTCGGGCATGATTTGCATGGCCCCTTGTGCACCGACATGTGAAATTGCATCGGCAATAAAATTCGACTCAGCCCGTATCACCGCAAGAATAAGATTTACCTCAAGCCCATGTTTCTCACTTGCAGCAAGCGCAATCCCTTGCCAATCAACATCTGAGCTATCAACGACACCATCTTCAAAGCTTGCGTATACCCGGTAATCCACCATATGCGGCATAAGGAGGAGTTTTGCATAATCAGAAAGCGCATACACATCCATTTCATCAATTAAATTATATTGTTGTAATATTTCTTCTTGCTCAATTATCCCCTCACCTGCTCTGAAGTAGGGTAAAGCTCTTTGGGGTTCAAGAAATTGCGTATTGCTTTCGTGTGAAAGAATTTCTGCCTGACTAAGCGAGGGGCACACTATAAAGCAAAGAATTAACAGTATGTTAATCATGAGCGGCAAAGTAAATTTCAACAATATTCGATCCATCGTCAGCGCTGTAACATTGATGATTAGAAACCGTTTTCACAAGATGTATGCCAAGCCCGCCGATAGGGCGATCTTCAATATCTACATCAAAATCAACTTCAGGGCTTTCTTCAAAAGGATCAAATGGTTGCCCCCAATCTTTTACCCATATGGCATAAAAAGGTTGATTATCAAAGCGTATTTTCCTTACGCCTAGCTCAATTTCACCTATCTTTTCAATATTCTTAATCTTTTCAGGATTTTTATAGGCATAATGCATCACATTGACAAGAATTTCTTCAAGCGCAAGCTCAATCATGCCAATTTTTGGATGATTGCCGTCGATGTGTTCATGCAAGAAATCATTGGCGATGTGAATATTGTTAATATCAGCAGAAAACGTGATAAATGGCATAGTTACCCCTTTCGTTTCTTGATTAGTCGTTCATCGAAAGGAGGGCTTCGTCTTTACCGGGGTAAATCGAGAGCATAGACGTGAAGCCCGACACTTTAAAAACTTCGCTCACCATGGGTTGTAAGGCACAAAATCCAATTTTTCCGGATTGTTGCTTGATAAGCTTTATGATTGTCAAAATTCCGCGCAAACCTGCGGAACTTATATACTCTAACTTTTCAAGATTTATGAGTAGAGTAGTTTTTCCGTCCTGAATCAATGCTTTACATTGCGTTTCAAAATCGCTGGTAGTTGTTGCGTCCATTCTTCCGTCTAAAGAACCTATGGTACAATTTTTTTCTTCGTTCACAGTCAGTTGCATTATATCATCCTTATATTGTAAGATTATTACATTGTTCCCCTGTAACTCAAAAGCAAACCTTGACTGATTTTCAGCCAACCGTCCAGAGTAACAAACAGGAGTAATTTAAAAGGTAAAGAAATTGTCATCGGCGAAACCATCATCATGCCCATTGCAAGCAAAATATTTGAAATTATAAGATCTATTGCAACAAAGGGTAAATAAAGCAAAAAGCCGATTTGGAAAGCTTTTGTCAATTCCGTAATACTGAAAGCCGGCACAAGAATAAAGAAATTATCCTCTGTGATTGTGCTATGCTTATCTACAGGCCAAATTCTTTGCGCTGTCGCCATAAAGGTTCGTAATACATTCGGGTCGGTATTTTGCGTTAAAAAATGCTTCAACGGTCCCGATATATTAGATGCTATTGTGATGGCCTCAGTAACCGTGGGCTGTTCGCTTATTTGCTGTTGTTGCAAAAGATCGTACGTATTTGAAGCTACGGGTGCCATGATAAATATTGTAAAAATTATCGCGAGTCCGTTCAACGCCATTGCAGGAGGTACTTGCTGGACACCCAAAGCATTTCGCACCAAACTTGTGACGACAACAATCTTTACATACGATGTCACCATCATCAGCATAAATGGCGCAAGCCCCAGTAAGGCTAGTCCGCCAACGAGTAATAAGGGGTTGACATTAAACATAATTTAGTCTTTATTTACTAAAATTTTTGTGAGTTGCAAACCGTATCTTCCATCTATATCCACAATGCGAGCCTTTGCAAAAGGAGAATCGCCCACAACAACAGTAACCGGTTGCATTGGGTCTGAATCAAGCACAATTTGCGTGCCCTCGTGCAATTCTTGAAGTTCTTTTACCGTCATTGTGCGTTTTTCAAGTTCAAAACTGAGCTTGACTTTAATATCATTGAAATTCATTACCGGCGCAGGTGCAGCTTCTTGTCCCGCAGTTTGAGCATTATCTATTTGATTTTGTTCGTCATTCATAGTATTTTCCTGTTTGAAGCTATAAGGTTGCATAATCGTAAGTGTGTTCTTTTCTAGAGTACAGTAAAAGGCGGGAAAGTCATTCAACTCGCTACATCCCACTGCATACAAAAGTGCGTGCGGATTTGACGAAATATGGCTGACTGAATCGGGAATAAGCACGTCACCCTCTTCAAGGTCATGCAATTCCTCCAAACGTAATTCCATATCTCCAACTCCGACAGCACATAAAAGAGAAATGTGTGAAACATCATTCTGCTTTGGTGGCAAGCTCAACAGCCGAGTGATGAAGTGCTGTACACATTCTTGCGGAACAGTAAAAGCAAGTGGGCATTCACAATCCTCAAAAGAGAACATAAATGCTACTTTTACAGTGTGTTGCGAATTTTCTTGCACCCTATCCAAAAAAGAAAGCGGTGTCTCGATTGCACGAGAAAATGTTGAAAGTGTATTTTCAAAAATATATTCTGCTAGCGCTTGTTGTAAGGGTTTTGGAAGACTTGCATAATTTTCTACTGCCTTTGTGTCTTCGTGCAATTGCAAGAATGATACATCAAAAAAGTCCACAACAATTGTTTTTCCCAACATAAGTATATCGAGTGAAGTTGCCGATTCAAATTCCGGATAATTTGGCAAATAGCGCAATGAACACTGCGTGCCGTTTACGGAAAAATCTATTGTATCAAGATATTGAATAAGACTGTTTTGGAAAACTGCTTCAATAGTGCTATATCTTTCTTTCATTGTATCATACTTTCCTTTGTATCCAAGGCGTTAACAAGGCTATAAATTCTATTGTTCGTCTTCGTCCTGCATATAATCCATTCTGCCTTTTGACTGACCTTGCGGATTATCTTGCCCGTTTGAAATATCTACTCGCACACTGCTATTTTGACTTTCAAGCGCCGACTTTAATGCGTCTTGCGACTGAACAAGTGTCTGAAATGAATTTGCATTAGTTGTGTCAAAACGAACAGTCAACTGCCCGTCAAGCGCACGGTTTATATTAACATCTGTTCCGGCAAGCGCTTTATCGCTCAAACTGATACGTACTTCGCTCGAACCGTCCTTATTTGTTGCAACAAGAATACGATCCGCCAATTCCTGCACTTTGTCCGTGCTGAGATTAGTTGCTTGCGTTTGTGCCGCTTGTTCAGCTTTTACACTTTGTGTTTGCAAATTTTGAGAAAAGAGTGATGAATACAAACTTTCGGCATTCGGACTTACACTTTCGTTTTGTAATTTTGCCGCAAGCATTTTTTCAGTTTTCTCAAAAAGTTCATTTTGCCCTTTGTTGTCTTTTTTTGCGTGCAACAATTCATTAAAATCTCTCACACTTGAATCGTCGGGTTTTTGAGCCTCATTCGTGTTCTGCGTGTTTGAAGTATTTTGTGACTGTGATGCCGATTGAATACTTGACATATCTCTCTCCTTTGACAACTTTGTTGTATATACACTCTACATTAGCAAAATATGTGCCAAGTTTTATTTATTATATTAATCTTAGCCTTATAAGTCAACTTCTTTTATTTTGCTGTCTTAATAGGAAGTTGATAAGGATTTGATTCGCCTCCGGCTGGGGCAAAGGGGGCATCCCCCTTTGCAAACCCAATAAGCTTTACTGCCTTACAAAATTATAACTTTGTATTTTGCATAGTAATTTTTCTTAAACTGAAATAGCAAGTAATATACTGTTAGCAAAAATATGATTCGCATCCGACGAAAACAAAGAGATTATCTCTATTCTGTTAGGGTTTCTCAAGGGGGTTACCCCCTTGAGCCCCGCCGGAGGCGAATCAAATCTTGTCAACATCCTCTTACCAAATAAATTTGTTCGCTACGCTCACATTACCCTAGCCCAGTTCCTTTATTCCACCAAATTCTTCCATTTCCAAGTCTTCGAGGCGCTCCGCTTCTTTCTTTTGAATTTCCGTCCAAATTTCCTTATGTTTTTCAATTTTCGCCGCTTCTTTGCGTGCAAAAACAACGGCTTCTCTGGCTTTCTTCAATTGTTCCTCGCACTTCACCAAAACTTGCCTTTGCTCCTCCACACGAAATTCCATATCCACCAGTACTTGTTCAATGTCTGCCACTCTCGCCTTTACTGTGTCTATATCCTTCAATTTACAGGTTTTTCCTATGATTGTGGCATATTCTGCCTCAACTCTTTCCGGAATGGAGAGCTTGTAAGCTTCTGCCTCTTCCTTATATGCTTTCAGTCTGTCCTGCTCGTGACGATAGATTTTTTCAATTCGCGCCACTTCATTTTTTGCGTTTTCCTCGCGATACAAGCGCAAACGTAAAAGTGCCGCCAAAGGATACATTAAGCAACCACCTGTTGAAGAAGATTCATGGTTTCTTCAAAAGTGCTTTTTTCCTCCAAACCCTGTTTGAGAAAATTGTTGACGGCATCGACTTTATCCAAGGCATAATCTGCCTCGGCATCAGCACCGCGTTTATATTCACCAATCTGCACAAGCAATTCAACTTCTGCGTATTTAGCTAATATCTTACGCGCTTTTTGTGCCGCTTGCTTATGCTCCTTTGTGGCGATGGCATTCATAACACGGCTCACGCTTGCCTGAACATCGATTGCAGGATAATGGTTTGCCGCCGCAAGTTTACGAGAAAGAATTATGTGCCCGTCAAGGATTGAGCGAGTTTCATCGGCGATAGGTTCAGTCATGTCATCACCTTCCACCAAAACCGTATATAATGCAGTGATAGAGCCTTTATCATTATTCCCTGCTCTTTCCATAAGCTTTGGAAGTTGAGAGAAAACCGATGGAGGAAAACCACGACGTGTTGGCGGTTCGCCCGCCGCAAGCCCAATTTCACGCTGCGCCCTACCAAAACGAGTAACGCTATCCATCATTAATAAAACACTTTTACCCTGATCTCTGAAATATTCAGCAATCGCCGTTGAAGTATACGCCGCTTTCAGCCTTTCCATTGAAGATCTGTCTGAGGTAGATACGACCAAGACTGCTTTTTTTCGCCCCTCTTCACCTAGATCATGTTCAATAAATTCACGCACTTCACGTCCGCGTTCACCAATGAGAGCAAGCACGCACACTTCCGCCGAACAGCCCTTAATAATACTTGATAAAAGTGTACTCTTACCACCGCCGGCCGCAGCAAAAATACCCATTCTTTGCCCTTCACCACAGGTGAGTATTCCGTCAAGTGCTCGTAATCCCAAAGAAATGGGTTTTGAAATAATTTTTCTGGTCATTGGGTTAGGTGCGTCCGCATAGACAGGATAGCGCAAACGAGTTTTGAGCGGTTGCCCGCCGTCAAGCGGTTCGCCAATTCCATCCACCACTCTGCCCAAAAGCTCTTCACCAACGGGTACAGAAAGAATTTCGCCTGTCGGAATAACCTCTGTTGACGGAGAAATTCCTTGCATATCACCAAGCGGTGTTAAAAGAGCGATATTTTTAATAAAACCAACCACTTCCGCATTCAGTGTCCATGAGTCGAAGGGGTTTCTCAAAATACAAAGTTCCCCAACTTTCACACCGGGCACAATAGCTCGAATTATCGTGCCAACAACTTGATCCACCCTTCCTCGAACTTCAATTGTGGAAGTATTACGTATGGTTTCTTCAAGTATCTCTTCAATATATTCAAAAGCCATAACTAACTCGCCTTAATTTTATTGAGGAGTGCATTTTCCAAAATTTTCAATTGTGTTTCTACACTTGCATCTAAAAGCCCAAGTTCACTTTCCAGAACACAGTCACCACGACTCATGCGAGGATCGACAGCAACATCAATATAGCTCAAACTTCCCGGAGCATTTTTTATCATTAAATCTAACGACTCACGGACAGCTTCTTCGTCCTCTGATGAAATTTTGAGTAAAACCTTTTGTTGCGAGTGCATACTCAACAAGGCAGAACGAATAATTTTTACAATCAATTCTTTACTGTCGATTTCGCCAACAACTTTGCGAACAGCCATAATAACCGTTCTCACCAAGGCTTCTTCAAGGTTTTCAAGGTAATCAATCGCCGCCATTGCAGTATCGAGCATTTTTTCGCCATACTCCATTCTGCCTTCAAGCAAACCTTCATCATAACCCAATTGTTTTTGTGCCTCGTATGCTTTTTGCGCCTGTTCTTCTATTTGTTTCGCGCGCAAAAGTGCTTGCTCAATAATATCATTAGCTTCAAGATATTGTGCATAATCTTTCGCTTTCAAAACCTTTGTGTTGGGAGAAAGACGAATCTTACTTGAATTTAATCTAAACATTGTTGCCACTCACTTGTTATTTCTTTGATGAGAATTTTTTTTAGAGCAAAAAATATTGTATCCAGCTGTTTTTGGCTTAGCTTTGACATATCTTGTGAAACATGAGTCGAAATTTTAGGGAGTTTTTGCTTTTGCTCTTCACTCCACGAATGGCTCACACTTTTCAATGCCTCTTGCCCATGCAGGCAAATACGCTCGTAAAGCGAAAGTTTTGTATCAAAAGATGAAAATAATTCAGCCAATTGTAATAATGTATATTGCCCTTTTTCTACGGCAAAGGCATATAATTCTTCACCAAGTTCTTTTTTTAATGACAAAACTTCATCTTTAAGAATAATTTTGGCAACGTGCCTACCGTGTAAAGACAAACCAAAATAATAAGCCAACTTTTCAAGTTCTTTCTCGTCAAGCAGGGCAAGGCGTTGCTCTTCGCTGATATAATCCCATGTGAAATCAATAGGTTCAGGATTTAGGAAGTGTTTTATTTGAGAATTTTCACGCAAAAAATCAAAGCCCTCAGTGATTTCATTTGAGCTTTGACGCGCTTCTTTCTTACTGTATTCATTAACAATTTTTTTATAGAGAAGCGGTTTATATTTTATTAAATCGTAAAAAAACTCTTTTTGCATTAAACACCTTCACCGACTTCATTTTTTTCTTTTCTTTTCTTCAAAAGATATTGCACACCAAAAATCAGCGCATTAATTAAAACTGCCATGCCTAAGCACAAAGCAAAAAAAGACATATTAAAACTATCGTCTTCATTAAATAAGCTAAAACTCGCTTGCGTTGTTGGTGGAGGCACGGTAACGCTGTCACGTACGGGAACAAGCATTACGGCAACGTTATTCACGTCCAAATCTGCCACAGCGCCTGCTGTTATCTCTTTGATTTTCGGAACAAAATTTACAACAGAAGAGTCCGGCGTATGCGTTAAAAATACAGACGCACTCGCCTCTGTTTCTGTATTGCTCACCGTGTCAACCTCGTGCAAAACCAAGTGAACTCTTGCGTTCAACACTCCGTCAATATGAGAAAAAGTATCTGAAAGCTCTTGCGAAATGGCAAAAGCAAGACGAGATTTTTCCTCATTCGCCGATGCTATCATGCTTTGTCCGCTGAACACAGAACCCAAACTTTGATAGTCCTCACGGGGTAAGGAGTTTTCCTCTAAAATATCGAGTGCTTGTACCATTTGATCGGAACTGACGCTCACCGTAAAGCCATCATTACCCATGGAAGTTTTCTCTGCCTCAATACCGCGCCTGAGTAGTGTTGAGAGCATAAGATTTGCTTGATCCTCACTCAAACCGGAATAGAGATCCACATTGTTACACGCGGAAAGCAGTAAACAAAGTATTACCAGACAAGCCTTAATTTTCTTCATAATAACAAACCCTATTTTTCTTATATTATCAACACATTATATATACAAATTACAAAAAATTATTCTTTTTGCTTCAAAACGGACTCTAAGCCTTGTGACACCCCTTGCGAAACCTTCATGCCTGTTTGCGATTGCATTCTGAGCATACCCATAATATATTGCGCCCTGTACAATTCAAGGTGATTCACCGTCGCACCCGGTTGCGTTATATTTTGCAGAATTGATTGTAATTCTTGCATTAATTCTTCTGAACTTTGCGTGCCTTGACTTTCTTGGATATTGTTTACACCCTGATTGCCCTGACTCACATTTTCGCTTTGCATACGAAAACTGCTTTGCCCGTCAATTCCATGCGATTCAGAAGTTTGTGTGACATTCTGTGTTTGCGGAATATCACTTACACGATTAGTCTGCGTGACTTGCTCGGCATTATCTACATGCAAGCCATTATCAACATTTTGTGCTTGCTCGCCTTGTGATACGGAGGGCATTTGCTCGGCAGGACCGGGATACAGAGACTCTTGCTCTTGATGGTTTTGGCTGTCTACCCCACCACAGTCAACATTCTCTTGCATAAGATTTTGCGAAGTATCTTGATTATTTGAAGCATTTGCATCTAAATTCTGCATAGCTTCTTCAAATGCTTTCACCAAATCATCGGGCGGTGAGAGAACACCATCGCTCTTCAGCCCGCTTCCTACAGCATTACCAAGTTCAGAAAGCGCAGAAAGCAGTTTTGTTTCGAGCATGCTCATACATTATCCAATTTCTGCCAAAAGCTCCTGAGCCATTGCGTAAGCTTGCGGACTGGTATTATTGACTTTCAAAGCAAATTCCTTTGCCTTGACATTGTTGCCGCTTAAAAAATATGTCAAAGCGAGCATATCTATCGCTTCTTGATCTTGCGGCGATTTTTCAAGAATTGCGAGAAGAATTTCTTCACTCTCCGCAAATTTGTCTAGCATCATTGAAGTCAGTGCCTTACCAATTAACGCAGGAACATCGACGGGTTTTTCCATTAAAATTGCATTAAATATACAATTCGCTTGATTGATTTTTCCTTGATGCGCTATTGTATAGCCCAAATCAAGCAATCTTTGTTTCTGTTCTTGGGTGAGTAGTGCCATGAATATTTCCTTTGTAATGGTTTCACGTAAACTAAATTCTGTAAAATGTATCTCACGTATGAGGTTTCCAAAGGGAATCATTCCCTTTGGCCCCACCGGAGGTGAATACTATCCCTGTCAACATCCTATTAGAATATAAAGCAAAATATTGTACTAACCTGTTCTTTGCGCCAAGCTTTTGAGCATATCTTGAATAGATTTTGTGATAGAAGAAAGTGTTTCAAGTTTTGCGTTGTATTGTCCCATTGCAAATTGTAATTCCAAGAGCTGTTCTTGATCGACAGATTCAGAACTTGAAATTTGATCCATCATTTCTTGTAATTTTGCGCCGTCGTCAGCTAATCCTGCTGTACCGTTTTGGAATAATTGACCTACATCAATTCCTGTATTGATAGACATAAAGCCTCCTTATTATTTATTAATTCTTGTGTGAACGTCGTCAAGGCACGCTTCGGTTAAATCGAGTGCTTCTTTATAAGCCAAAGCTACTTTCATTTCGTCGGCAGATAAACCTTTATCCATGTTTTTTTTCAATTCTTGTCCCATGACAAACAATTCTTCTCTAAGAGTTTTTAATCCGTTTCCGCCATGATCGTTCATCAATAAGTCACTTGCTGATTGCATTTTTTCTCTCCTCTATACACTAATTATTTAAATTTACTGTTATTGTATGGGAACCTTTCGTCAGAGTTACGCCTTCGTTTGTTATCTCATCAATTGTGTATCCGTTTGGAAGCAGAGCTCCAACAAAAAGTCTTTGCCCTTCTTGCGTTGTCACAAAGGGGATACTGCCTGTGTGGAAAGAGGTTATATTGAGTCCTGCAAGGGTTACACTCTCATCACTCGCAAAACTTTGAAGCGGCGCACTTGAAGCAACAGGCAACACACTTTCAGAGCTGTTTTGCGCTAATGAGGTTTCTTGAACAGTGATAACAGGTTCAGCATTCGGAGAGCTTGCAACACTTTGACTTATTTGCACATTATTGTCTGTAAGTATTACATTATAGTGCAAAGGAATTCCAAGTTCGTCCATAATTTCATTCATACCGTCGTGGATATTTCGCACCTCGTCGGCACTGAACATTCCCGCAATTGTCACACCTCCGTTCGTATACATTGCGTTTACGCTGCGAATATTTTTTTCCAATAATTTCGCTTCAATGCGTAATGATAAATCGTCTTCGTACACAGTTTTTCTTTCAATTTCGGGAAGCTCACCAAGATCCTGCCTAAGTCCGGCATACGCCGCTTCTTCAATAAGTGGATCTTTTATATATGCTGAAACATGAAGAACAGAATCGGCAAGCTCAAAGTGTGGGTGAATCCCTCTCAGAGCAAAAGAGTCCTGCGCCGCTTGCAACATATCGTCTTGCACGTATAATGAAAGATATACGGGATAATGCAATGTTCGTGCCAAATCTTGAATTCTAAGTCTTTCTTCTTCAGATTGCACAAAACCTTCAATAAGTAGGCTGTCTGTATTATTTATTGTCTGTTGCAAAACCTCAACATTATCTATGCCATCTTCGGCAAGACTTGTAACTAAGTAGTTGTATTCTGTGGATATATTATCTGTTTGCGGATCGAAATACACACTCATTCCAAGCAAAGCAAGCCCAACAATAACAAACAAAACCATTCTGTACACAAAACTGCGGTTTGCTTTTCTTTCGGGTAAAGCATCTTGAAAAGTCAGTGTAGTGTCATCATTGTTGGCAGTTGCTTGTACTGTCTCGAGAAATGTATTGTCAACAATATTGTCATTTTCTTGTGACAAAGCTTCGTTTGATGAGTTTGTTTCAGTATTTTCAATTGCTTGTGCATTCACATATGTAAGCTGGGGCACAATGCTTTCTTGAACGACATTCGGCAAATTCCACGTCATGCATGTTGAAGCAATATAGAACACTTCTCCTGCTTGAACCGTGAAAACATCCTGCATGTCTTTGACTTGCCCTTTATAGATATTTCCGTCAAGGGCTTCTACAGTAATAACGCCACTTGCCAACTCTTCTTGCGTAATTGAAAAAGTGGCATGCCGCGGAGCTATAACAAAGTCTTTACTCTCTTTTTGTGCATAGAGAATGATATCGGCGCTTTCGTCAGAACCGATAATATATTTGCCTTCATTAAGCGTAATTTTTGCGCCGAGGTGAGGGCCGGAGAACACATAAAGATAAATTGAAGAATTAGCCATAAATGCCCTTGTCTAGTATTGTGGACTTGGTTGTCTTGAACAGCCTGAACTTGGAGTGGGTTGAGGCACGCGATCTACATAGTTTGCCTGCGTAGGTGAACGGCTGAATGAGCTTTCGTCAGCTTGAGGAGGAATTTCATAGGTTTCGTCAAGGCTTACTATGCGTGGTGTAATAAGAATAAGCCTTTCCATTCTTTGTGTATTTGTTGTGGAGTTTCTGAATAATCCGCCAAGTAAAGGAATATCCATCAAACCTGGAATTCCGCTTTCCCCTTCATTCGCCGTTTCGTAATAATACCCACCAATAAGTAGACTTTGCCCTTCATTTACAATTGCTTGCGTATTGATTATTGTCTGCTTTATCGGAGGTAGCGCGCCAACAGCGGCGGTAGAGTCATTATTTTCTTGATTGTCTTGAACACTCACAACAAGCTTTATGCTGTTTGTGCCATCAGGAGAAGTGATAATGTGCGGAGTTACTCTCAGCACTGTACCGGCCTCAACTTTAAAGAGATCTGATGCTTCGTTGCCGGCAACTTCTATATAGTATGTTGTTGTATTTTCAAGTGTTGCCTGAACATTGTCCATTGTGAGCACAGAGGGCTTGCCAAGAATTCTGGCTTCATTATTTTGTGCCAAAGCTTCAACAGCCGCTAAAAATGTATCTATACCATTTGTGTAAAGAGTTGAAAAACTCAAACCGGTATCTGGAATACCGCCCAAATCGCCCGTACCGGCAGATAAATCAAAATCGCCGATTTCAGCAAAACCTTCAAAATCTATTCCCAAACTGCTATTATAATCACTGTCAATATCAACAATTGCGGCATGAATTTCAACAAGTTGCACAGGCCTATCCAAGTCCGCAATGACTTCACGATAGTAATTCATTCTATACGCCGCGTCAGTAATAATAACAGAATTTACGCGCGGATCGGCAATAATGCTTACCATGCCTTGAGCTTGTGCCTCAACAGGATTTAAAGATGTTGGAGCTATTGAAGCGGAGGTTGCAGGAGCTTGGGGTTGCCCGACAGCGCTTAAGCCTTGTCCGCTCAATGATTCTTGAGCGCTTGGAAGTTGCACAACTTGAGAAGCGGTAACATTTGATCCGGAAACCATAGCTTGCAAAATAGTCGCAACTCCGGGAATTGTCACCTGCGAATCCATGCTGTTCACGGTAATATCGTCAGCCCATGCGTGTTGTAAAGGGAAAACTTCCATAGTAAAGTTTGTCATTTGCGCTGATTCAAACGCAACAATAGCGCTTTGCACTTGTTGAAGATAGGTTGCAGGACCGCTTACCACCAGCATATCGCTATTTGGCATAATTTCAATCGGCAATGCGGGCGAAACAATTGAAGCAGCTTTAAGCATATTAACCAATTCGTACGCCGGAATAACGTTTGAACTGATAAATATTTTTTGCACTTCACTTTGATTATAAAAAGTTATGGTTGAACCAAGCTCAAACCATGCAACGCCAAAAGCCTCGCGCATTGATTCCATAAATGACTGCGAGGGAATATTTTCAAACCGACCACTCAAAGTGCCGGTAAGGCCTTCACTGAAATTTGGTATAAGATTATGCGCACGCGCAAAGGCACTTAATACTTCGGTGAGGTTTTGATTTTCTGCATAATAATTGAAGGGTTTTTGTCCATCAAATGCGTGAGCTTGCAGAGCAAACAGCACAAAAACTATCGTAAGAATTTTTTTTAGCAAGTTGAATACCTTCTTATTTGTTGATTTTACTTACCCCACGACATAGAAAAACTGAAAGGACTTGCACTTCGGCTTGTGTCTTGTCGCCACCAGTCGATATCCTTCAAAAATTCACCGACGTTTTCAACAAGTCGATTATTGTTTGTCATCTTATCTTTTCTATACAATATAACAGTATCATTGTCAATTGTCAGAATTGACGGACGAGATTTACACGCTGCCACTTGTCTTTTTGCAAAATCTCTGAGCAAAGTAGTTTTCTCATTATCATTGCTTGGCAGTGTGCGGATTTTTGTTTGCATTATCAAGCTCACATCATCGGGCGTGAAAAATTCAAGCTCCAGTTCTTCATCATTTTTTCCTAAAAGGACGAAATATGAATGGTTTTCTTCATTAATTTTGGGTTCACCCCAATTTGTTTTATCTCTGAGTGTTTTAATAAAGTTATCAAACATATTTCATCCTTTATTCCGCTTGATCAAGCATTGTTATTTTGTTTTTTCTTCTGAATTTTTAAGCATTTCGAGCAAATCTTTCGCTGCTTTTCTGATATCGGTATATTCGGACTCATTGCCAAAAAGAATTGCATTTTCAAGCCCAACTATTGCTTCTTCTGCTTTACCTAAGTTTACGAAACATAAAGATGCATAATAAATCGGCGTTGGATCGTTCATTCCGCCTGCAAGTGCCGCCATTTGATACACTTCAATAGCTTTTTCATAGCATCCTGTTGCTTGGTAACACCCCGCAAGACCCATACTGTAACGTGGATCCCAATAATCATAAAGACAAAGCAGATTAAAGATTTTTTCTGCTTGCTCATAATTATCGGTTGTGTAGTAATTGTAAGCCAGAGCGTAAAGCTTCTCAAGGTTTTCCTGTTTGTAGTTTGTTACAGTAGCAATTGTGTGTCCGGCTTCAATGCCTTCAATGATTTTTCCAAGCTCATCTTGGGTCAAATCTGCGTTTTGTGTACTCATGTTAAATCCTTTAATCCTTTAAATCAAAATTAATGCCCATAAGATACATATCTTACTTTATATATAAACAGGAGCTGTACAGCCATTATTGGCAACGCGTTATGTACAACTATCCCATTATTTTCTGTCTTGTTTGGTTTGTTGTTTGTTGAATACTTTCCATTGTGCTTATGGATTTTTGGATAAGCTCTGAAAACGAATCTGTATACGCTTTAAGATTCTCTCTATCCATGCGTGCTTGTTCGGTTTCCATTTGGATTTCTTTCTGTCTTGCTTGGCTCATGGAGTTCATATAGCCTGCACCGGATTCAACAAATTTACCGACATTGCCAATAATGCCTTGCACTGCTTGAGAAATAGCCGCATCTCTTTGGATTCCTGCCATTTTTTCTTGCATATTTGCAACTTCTTGCTTTGCCTTGTCGGCCGCTGTTGTCACTTCTTTTGTTTGCTCTGCGGCTTTATTGGTTGCCGCCGCCATGTCATCGGCGACATCGGTAGCCGCGTCTTGTGCTGTTTGCGTCGCTTTATCAACCTTACCGGTAAGAGTTTTTGATGCATCGCTGACAGTATCGGCAATATCGTCCGCCATTGATCCTGCATCATCAGCAATATTTTTAACACCTGCGCCAATGTCGTCCATTGCTCCGCCAACTTTTGAAGCAGTGTTCGCAACATCATCAGCGCTTTCGGAAGCTTTTGATGCCGCTTTGCTTGCTCCTGTTGCGGTATCGTCAGCCGCATCGGCAATCTTACTTGCGGATGGGCCTGCCATGGCAAATTTCAAACCTATCGCGCCTGAAGCTATGCTTATTGTGCCTGAAACACAGCCCATAATAAGCTGGTTTACCGCATTACTTCTGATTTCATCAGCTTCTTTTTGCATGCTTGCCATAATAACTTCGGCTTCTTGCTGCATTAAGTCACGGTTGATTTTTCTTTGTTCGGCAGAGTTTTCTACAACAAGTTGCATCATAAGCGCGCCGGGTGAAGGCAAGGCGACAAAACCTTTTGAAGAAATATCATACGCCGGAGTGGATAAACCGTATGCTCCCGACTTTATATCTTGTAAGGTTTGCGTACTTGGCGCATCGGGCAAAGTTGAGCCGGACGTTCCGTCTACACCGTTTGTTGCTTTCATTTTATCAAGAAATTCTGCTGTAAATTGCGTCGAGCCATAGCTCGCACTATAATAATTAGTATTTACACCTGACATATCAATACCTTATATTCCTTTTTCTCATTATGCCATTATTGGAGCTGCGGTTTGTATTGCGGTATTTGTTTCGCCCTTTGCGGCAACCAATTCGTTCACAGCTTGCATAAGTTCTTCAGATTGTTGCATAATTGACTTGATATAATCAAGATCTTTATCGTCTGCCATTTGTATACGTTGTAAAATTGCTTCAATTTCTTTCAAAAATGCTTGATTTTCAGCGATTTGATAGTCATAGGCGGCGTTTGCAATAGTTGTTGCGCCTGAACCTATAGAAACAATTGCAGCTCCTGCTGTTGCAACTCTTGCTGTTGTTGCGGCAATCTTACCGATGGTTTGTGCGCTTGCAGAAGCCAATGACCCCGAACCTGCGCCTAATGATAGAGCCACACCTACTATGGTAATAGCAATTTCACATGCAAAGCCAATCCATTTTGATGCCTCTTCGGAAATTCCCATTTTCTCACAAAGTTTTGAAATTCCGACGGCAATACTCACTTCGCCGTCGGTCGCCTCCGACACAATGGAGTTCACTGTCATTGTAAGCATTACCAAGCCGCCTGCAATAAGAGCTGCACCAGATCCGCCGGCCGCTAAACCAACTACACCGATTGCAATAGAAGCAATTGCGGCAATGGCACCCAATGCAATACCTATCCATTTAAAAGCTTTTGAAAAAACATCAAGAATCGATTTACTGCGCGATTTTTCAAGATTTTCTTGAATTTGTTCGAGTTTTTCTTGATTCGCTTCAAGCCTGTCTTTACCCCTTGCTTCTATACTGTCAAGCCCTTCACGCACAGCTTGTTTTCTGTCGTTGAAGTTTAAAGCTTCAAGCAATGATTCTAAGGAAAGCGATCCCATCGCACCTGATACATTGAGCAGGGTTGAATCTGTGGTCGGTTTTGGTAAATTTGGCTTGCTTGAGCCTATACCTTCAGGAATTGCACTAAAAACAGTAGCAATTAAGGTTAATTGTTCGGGAGTGAGTTTCGGCGTTGCGTCAGAAGGTACTGAACTTGCGTCTGTAGAGTGTGTGGTAAAAAGAGAGTCAAGCGAACTCTTTCCTATTGTAGAAAAATCAGATTGCATGCATTCCTCACTTTGTTATTATGCTTAATAACTCATTACATGTGTTAATAATTTGTTTATTGTCGTCGTCTTCATTTATGCTTTTTGCTAATTGAAGCGCTTGAATTGCTTCTTCTTTTTGCCCGATTTTCAAAAGACATGTCGCAGCATTATAAAGCGGAATCGGGTCTTGCAGTTCGCTCATAACCGCGGATGCCATAAAAGCATCCACCGCTTCAGCCAATTCATTTGTCATTTGCCTGCACACACCAAGCCCCATAGAGAAGCGTGAATCGTGAGGATTATAAATTACCAAGGTTGTAAAAAGTGTTTTTGCGTCTTTATAGTTTCCGGAAATCAGAAGGTTGTATGCCATTGCATAGCCATATTCTAAATCTTGTTTTGAAGCACCCAAGGCTTCGCCTACTGTAGAGCCGTTTTTTATCGCTCCAATTCCATTTTGTACTTGTTCTGCTGTCATTTCGGTAATTGCATCAGCCATGTGTTTTTCCTTTATAAATTAGGTTGCAGGAACATATCAGAAACGTGTTTGAGAACAAAGCCTTAGCCGGCAATCATGTTTTTACGTCTGCTTATTTTAGATTCAGTTGCCGCACTCACTTTTGCTTTACCGCTTTCTTTTTCGGCTTGCGCTTTCACATAAGCGACAATATTTTGTTCTTCTTTTGTGAGGTTATTGAAATCGATTGCTTTATCTGCATCCGTGAAGTTATTTTTTTCCATAAAAGCCTTTTCAAAGCTTTCCATTTGGGCAAAATCTGCTTTTATTTGTTGAAACTGTGCCACTTGAGCTTCTAAATCTTTTTCTGTATAAGACATAACAATTCCTTATTGTTTGTAATTTTAATGTTGATTCAAAGACTGTTTGAATGCACTATTGGCCGCGGGCTATTGCTTGCAATACTTGTGTTGATTGAGAAATTGAAGTATTTGCGCCTTGTAAATATGAGTTATATTGCCCCATATAGTCGTTTACAAGCACCATAAGTTGTTGGGTATTTGTGCCAAGTTGTTCTAAATGTCCTTGCATGGAAGTGATGGCAACGTCCCATTCTTCATCAGTGTGTATCCAATCGTTCCCCGCAGTGTCATAAGCCAAACCATTTTTATCCATATAGTTTTTAATATCCCAAGATACTCCTGTCGCCTCATCTTCACTTTTTGCATTTGCTTGTGCTTGGCGCATTTCATTTAACATTGCAGACACTTCTGATTGTTCTGCTTGCGCATTTTCTATAAGTTTCATCTGCTCTTGTGCCGCAATTTTTGAAAATTCTGCAAGAGCTAATTGAAGCTTTGCGTATGTGAGCTGAATTCCTGCTGTGGGACCTAAGTTAATCGCATTTTGCAATTGAGCGAGTGCAGAGGCTTGAGAATTGTTATCTACTTGTGACATAAATTATACTCCTAAAAAAATTGTTTATGTGATACTTACAATATGCACGAAGCGTGCCAATCTAGATAAAACCTTTATATTGCATAACATTTAATAAAACAAAACAGCATCCTCCAACAAAATTGGCAGACACTGTTCTTGCATAAACTAAAGTCGTATGCCTCGCCTACGAGCGGCTGCGGAGGCAGAAGCTCGAGTTGAGGTTGAAGCAACATTCAGTTTTGGTGCGCTTATTTCGTTTGCAGCTTTTTGCTTCATTTCTTGTATGAGTTGTTGTTCTTCTACACTGAGTGTGCTCAAGTCGGCACAAATATCATCACGACTCAAGCCCGCAGCTTCAATAGCGACCTGCTGTTGTCTATTAAACTCTTCAAAAGTGTTCTTTAATTCTCTAAAAGCTTGCTTTTGTTTTTCAAGATCTTTATCGGTGAACGGCATGGCAAACTCCTTTTTTTAGTTTTATTTGAATAACTTTCATAAATAAATATATAATAACTATCCTTACTTTGTAAAGCATTTTAAATTCCCTAAAATCAAAAGTTTCACATATCTACACGCTATTTCGACAATATTTTTTATGCTTGAAATGTCTTCACACATTATGAATTTCTTGCAAGCGTTTGTAAAGTTTGGTTCGCTTGAGAAATTGAAGAGTTTGCGCCTTGTAGATAAGAATTGTATTGCCCTAAGGAATCGTTGATAAGTACCATAAGTTGTTGCGTGTTTGAACCCAAAAGTTCAACGTGTGCAGTCAATGATTCCATTATCATTTCAATATCTTCTTCGGTAAGATTTGCATAATCCGTCGGCATTGCCAATCCGTTATCTTTCATATATTGTTCAATTTCAGGAGAAAGAGTGTTTTGTGGCACAGCACTGACTGCGCTTTGAAGCGATGAAATTTGAGTATTGTAAGCTGACATCGATGCATTATAATTATTTGTTTCAGTATTTATCGATGTTTCCAGGGATGCAATAGATGCCATGGCGCTTGATTTCGCTGAACTGACAAGAGTTTGTAAGGTTGTTCTGGCATCATTAGGAAGATACACATAATCTGTAGACGGCGAATGCGAAGACAAACCTGAAATCATAGAGCCGATATCATCTGAGGAAAGCATAGTAAGATCATCGGGTAAGGCAATACCTTGTGATTTCATAAAAGTTACAAGATCTTCTGAAACTGTCGGAAGCCTTCGTTCGTTGTGGGCTACATACCTTGACAATGCTTCAATATTATCATCAAGTTCACCCTTTGAAAGGCGGTCATCTCTACCCCAATCTTCATAGTGCATTCCTTCTTTTTCCATAAAGGCTTCTAATTCGGGAGAAACTTCCGTTCTGCTGAAAATTCTTGCCTCTGCCCGTTTCGTCGTCAAATCTTCCAAAAACATTTTTGCGGTTTCTAAATCTTTCACATCTTGCGCTGATGGTGCACTTGCTTGTAAAGCTTGAAGTTCTTTTGTGAAAGTTGCAATCGCTTCTGCTTCCGTTGTGGAAGAATTTATAATTTGATCTATTTGCGCACTGCTTCCGGGCAAATAAGATTTCAGTCCTTCTAAATCCAAGAGAGTAATATCATAATCTGCAGGAAATGTATAAAGGTATTCGTTGAGAATCTGACTACTGTTAAGCTGAGTTTGCAAAGATTTCATTGCTGTTTCGTAGTTTTGTTCGGTTGTTGTTTTATTAATTTCTGCTGTTGCAAGTGCTTGCTTATCTGCCTCAAGCTGAACAAGTTGATCTTCCGTAGCGGCATTTTGTTCGATCTGACGAAGCTGCTGTGTAAACGCGGCAACCTTTTCTTGCTCTGCCATGGCTTCTTCTATAAGCTTCATATTTTCATTGGCATCGGTTTTAGCTAGCTCTGAAAGCATAAGTTGCAGTTTTGCGTATTGTAATTGAACACTTTGGGTTGGCCCTAAATCTACAGCACCTTGGAGTTTGCTTATTGAAGTATTGTTATTTATTGTTGACATTGTTTTTCCCCTTATTTAATGTTTTTATAAATAATTGAAATTGTTAATATTTACTATTGATACAAAAAATTCACTTATAAGAAAATACTAATTCAATTTGTTGTCGTTTTAGAAATATTTCATCAGAGAACATCCCAAACTTTCACGAACATATACGCTATAGCAAAAAACATACCAAACACAATAAATATATAAAATAACAAACAAATTTATATAAATTATTTCTTTCTTGCAACTTTGTTGTCATTCATTTTACAGATTAATCCCAAAAGGTTTACTGTAAAACTTCACAAAAGAATATAGCAACCTACACACAATTAATCAAGTTAATTTATAGAGGTGTTTTTTTCACTATTAAACTTCTTGACAAAGAATTATGTTTTGATTATTTATACCCCTAAGGGGTATATGGTATACCACTTAGGAGAAACTTTTATGAAACAATGTATGGATGTTGAAGCCATTCAAAAAAGATTGAAGAAAATTGAAGGGCAAGTACGCGGTATTTCAAAAATGGTGGAAGACGATAAGCCTTGTGAGGATATCCTTATTCAAATCGGCGCGGTTAAGTCTGCCCTACACAAAACAGGGCAAGTCATTTTGGAAGGACATATGCACCATTGTGTGCTTGACGGCATAAAACATGGTAAGGAAGAGGAAACGATTAAAGCGCTTATTTCAGCTCTTAATCAATTTTCAAAAACAATTTAAATATAGGACTTTATTCCATGGAAAATTATATTTTCAAACTCAATTCTATCCCTATGATTTGTATTTCAGGTATATTTTTATTGGCAAGTTTTATTACGGAATACATTATTCCGATGATGGGCGGAACTTTTGAATTTGCTGTAAATCCGGCATGGGTTTCATTGCTTATTTCGGGCACTCCACTGCTTTATTTAGCAATAAGAAATACCTCGCAAAAAAGAATTACCTCTCCTTTGCTTATCACAATTGCTATGATTGCAGCTGTATACATTGGCGATATTTTTGCAGCAGGTGAAGTCGCTTTTATTATGGCTATCGGTGAATGGCTTGAGGACAGAACCGTTGAAAAAGCCAAAAAGGGTATTGAACTACTTCTTGACTTAGTTCCGACAAAGGGAAGAAAAATTATTGAAATAAACGGCAAATATGAAGAAAAAATGATTGATGCCGAAGAAATTCAAACAAATGATATTATAAGAGTGCTTCCCGGTGAAGCTTTTGCGGCCGACGGTGTGATTGTTGTAGGTAACACCACTGTCGATCAATCAATTATGACAGGCGAGTCTTTACCACTCGACAAAGCAGAAGGCGATGAAGTGTTCACGGGCACTATCAATCGTTTTGGATCTGTTGATATTAAAGTAACGAAATCTTTTGCAAATTCTTCTTTGCAGAAAATGATTAATCTTGTGGAAGAAGCAGATAATCATAAAGCGCCGACACAGAAAATTGTTGATAAATGGGCTGGTTATCTTGTTCCGACGGCATGCGTAATTGCAATTATCACATACTTCGTTTTTGCTTTTCTGCTTGGCAGGCAAGACGATGCCCTCATACGCGCTGTTACAATCTTGGTTGTTTTTTGCCCTTGCGCTTTAGCTTTAGCTACACCAACTTCTATTATGGCGGCCATCGGTCAAGCAACAAAAAACGGTGTGTTAATAAAATCCGGTGAAGCGCTTGAAAGAATGGGGCTTGTAAACACGGTTGCTTTTGATAAAACCGGCACGATAACACAGGGTAAACTGCAAGTAAGTAACATTCTCAGCTTCGGCATGGAAGAAGAAAAGCTTTTATCCATCAGCGCTTCTGTGGAAACACGATCTGAACATCCGCTGGGAAAAGCAATTGTTTCTTATGCAAAAGAAAAGAATATTTCACTTGTAGATATTAAAGATTTTTCTATGACTTTGGGTAAAGGCGTTTTTGCAACAGTCAATGAAGATACAATATACTGCGGCAACGAACAGCTTTTCAATGAAGTTTTTAGTAATGAAATTTCACAAGAAATACAAAAGAATATTGAAACATTCCGCAATGAAGGCAAAGCAATTGTTCTGGTATTCAGCAAAGAAAATATTTTGGGTGTTATTGCCTTATCAGACACTATAAAAGAACTTGCTCCAAAAGCCATTCAGTCACTTAAAAATGCAGAAATTGCAAAAACTGTGCTCCTAACGGGTGATAATGAAAAAGCTGCAAACTTTATTGCAAACAAAGTCGGAATTAATGAGGTATATTCCTCACTTTTACCCGAAGATAAAGTTCAAATGGTAAAGAACTTATCCTCTGACAAAGAAAAAGTGTGTATGGTGGGTGATGGCGTGAACGATGCTCCTGCTCTGAAAACGGCATTTGTCGGCGTTGCAATGGGTACAATGGGAAGCGATATAGCTATTGATGCGGCAGATATTGCAATTATGGGAGATGATATTACAAAAATTTCCTATATCAAAAAGCTTTCCGATGCCACAATTTTCTCAATAAAGTTCAATATCACATTGTCAATGGTTATCAACTTTGCGGCAATCATACTTTCAATAGCCGGCTTACTAAATCCTGCAACAGGCGCTTTAGTGCACAATGCCGGTTCTGTTCTGGTTGTTTTGAATGCGGCAAGACTCTATGAAAAGAAAATTGCATATTAATAGTGTCATGTAGATTATCACAAAAAAATATAGCATTTTGCCCGAATTTCTAGGCAAAATGCTATAATTTTTGTTTAAAATCACGTAAAAAATTCTAATTTCTTAAAATCAATTCCACTTCGTCTTTTGAAAGCCCTGTATTTATAGCTATCTGCTCAACGGATAAGCCTTTTTTCTTTGCATTGGTAATAACTTCACGCAAAAATTGCGGAGAGCGCGTAATACCCTCTGCTTGTGAAAGAAGCTTTTGTAAGCTTTGTATACGATTTTCCACTTGAGGAATGAGACTTACAAGCTGTTCTTGCCTTTGCGCGAACGTTGCGACAAGCTCTTGCTCAAGCGCGGCATTTCTGTAGACGCGATCGAGTAGTTGCTCTTGATTTTCTTGAAGTTTTTCTATCACAACTTCAGACTTTTTTAATCGCATAAAAAACGAAACCACAAGTCCAATAAGCACAAGTTCAGCAATAGTAAGAAGAATTATGAGAAAAATCGACATGTTATACCTCAAGATTTACAATATGACCAAGAAATGGATTTGAAGAATTAATTTCTTCTTCCTCTATTTCTTCTTCGGTGTTTTGTCCGGATTCGCGCATGTTTTGCTTTTCTTTTTCTTGTTCTTCGTCTTTGAGTTCGGTAAGGGCAATAGAGCTTAAATGCCCAATCTGTCCATCTTCCTTCTTTACTTCATTGATAGCATCATTTTGTATACTTTCATAGGCAAGTTCAGGCGATGAATTTTCAACCTGCACACTTTTTTGTACACTCGCAGCTTGTGCATGAGCAATTAAACCGGCATTGATTACTCCGCTTACATCAACTAGAGGATTCATACAGCACTCCTTGTGATCAACGAACTAAATAATTGTCGTACAGTATATCTTCTAATTCACCATCAATAAGTTCTTCATTAACGGCTTCAAGAAGATCAGCTTTAATTACCGTAAAATTATCATAAGAGGTGAGGAAAACATAATCTTTTGTATTAAGATAATAGTAAATAATATCACGTATCTGTGGAATTTTTGTTTGAATTTCATCAGATAAATCTTGATTTTCTGTGCTGATTGTGAATGTACACACCAAGAAGAAAGTGCGGCTTGCATCACGCATTTCCACCCAGAAAGGCTCAAGTGTGGTATTATATACCGGTGTTATAACAGGTTGAGTGTAACTTTCGTCAACAGTAACGATTACTGTAGTCGGTTCAGGCTCAACGAGTTCTTGCGGCACATCTACCGGAGGTTCTTCGCCTCCGGAAAACAGAAGAAAATACGCAGCCGCAGCAAGAATAATGAGCAACAGTAAAACAGCAACACCAATAATTATAAGCTTTTTTTTGCTTTTTTTCGGTTTTGCTTCAGATTTATCATCATCTTCGGCTTCTTCGCTTTCTTCTTCTTCTTTCTTTTTTTCTTCCTCATCATCTGCAAGGAAAGGAGCATCATCAATATCGAGTTGAACCTTTTTTACTGCCCCTTCCTCTGGTATATCAGGCTCTAAATCAGGTGATTGTGAAGCATCAAGAACGTCGGGAGCATTAAAATTTTCCCCACTTTCAACGATTTCTCTTTCAGAGCGTTCTTGTTCTTGCACTTGAGACAAAGCTTTCTCCAAAAGACAAAGAATTCTCCCCTATACTTATGGGAAAATTTTGTCTATTTTTTGCTTAAGAATTTCAGCCGTAAAAGGCTTTACAATATAGTTAGATACTTTTGCCTGAACAGCTTCAATAATATTTTCTTGTTGTGCTTCAGCTGTAACCATAAGGAAAGGAATGTGTGCAAAGGCATCGGAAGAGCGCACTTTGCGCAAAAGCTCAATACCTGTCATTTGCGGCATATTCCAGTCAGAAACAATAAAGTCAATTTTTTCTTTATTAAGAATTTCCCA
>CAYJPB010000010.1:0-7902 GCA_964371955.1 uncultured Desulfovibrionaceae bacterium
TATTCGTGAGCAAAACCACTCAAAGTGGCTCACTTTTTAAGTAGCATTTATAATCTACAATTTCAAATCCAACATACCTATTGAATTTTGTTGCCGTTGTAGTTTTTATTAGATTATTCTAACTTTATTTACCAGTCAAGTAACTTTTCCAAAATGAAAAATATTTTGATTTATTAAAGTTTAATATAAAATAAGCGCAAGTGAGCGTATGGCAAAAGTAGAGATTTCATATAAAAGCCTCTTACGCAATAAATATCAAACAATGCACACGGCATCAAAGTAAACACGAACAATTATAAAATTTGAATCGTGCACTGAATTAAAATTTATCCTGAAAGCAGTGAAGTAGATATGATTTTCCAATAAGTTATAATATAGTATCTAGAGTTATGTGAATTTGTAAATCAGGAATAGCTGTCACAAACTTACTGCCCCATTCTTTTATGTATGAATGTTCTTCCATTATTTCTTCTTTTAAGTTCCACGGAAGAATAAGAATAAAATCCGGTTTCTCTTCTTTTATTTTTTCAGTTGAAAATACAGGAATATGCGATCCGGGCATATATTTATTTTGCTTACTTGTTGCCTTATCTACACAAAAGGAAATTAAATTCGGCTTTATTCCACAAGTATTTAAGAAAGTATTGCCTTTTGCTGCTGCGCCGTATGCTGCAACTTTTTTTCCTGCTCTTTTTTGTTCAATCAAGAACATAAGAAGGGCATTTTTCGTTTCTTCTATTTTATCTTGGAAGGAAAGGTATGTTGAAACTTCAAGCAATCCGTTTTGCTTTTCTTTTTCAAGCAGAGTTTCAACGTTCTTCGTCAAATCGTACTTGTTACACTCAGCATGACAAGCAAAAATCCTTAAAGAGCCACCATGTGTTGTGAACTCCTCTACATCAAATATTTTCAATCCTTGATTTTCAAATGCCTTTTTTACAGTATGCAAGGATAGATATGAATAATGCTCTTGGTAGATAGTGTCAAATTGATTAAATTCTATTAAATTCAATAGATGTGGAAATTCAAAAGTTATAACACCATAACCCTTCAAAGCAATGCGTGCCCCATGTATAAAATCATTAATATCAGGCACGTGGGCAAGAACATTATTTCCTAGAATTAAATCTGCTTTTCTATTTTCTGCAACTAATTCTTTTGCCAGACGAGAACTAAAAAATTCTTGTATACTTTCAATACCTTTTTGTCGAGCGACATCAGCTGTATTTTTTGTTGGTTCAACACCAAAGCAAGGAATATTCTTTTCTTTAAAATACTGCAATAAATAACCGTCATTTGAAGCTATTTCAATAATAAGTGAATCTGCACCAAGTATAAATCGTTCAGTCACCATATCCACATATTCTTTTGCATGTGCTAACCAAGAAGTAGACATTGAAGAAAAATATGTGTAATCATTGTTAAAAATCTCATTGCTTTTTTTGTATTCATCTATTTGTACCAAAAAGCAATTTTCGCAAACATAGAGCAAAAGGGGAAAATATGCTTCTACTTCTTTTAGTTGTTCCTCTGTGAGAAAAGAATTTGAAGGCGGCTGATGCCATAAATTGGCAAAAACATAAGAAAGTTCTTGTCCGCAAAGACGACATTTCATATCTCTAATCCTTTAAAGTCTTTAGTAATAAAAAGGTGATTTTTGTCTTTTTCTGATATATTTTTTACTTTTTCCTGCCATTGTATATCGATTTTGGGGTCGAGATAATTAATGGAGGCTTCATGCTCAGGATTGTAAAATTCTGAGTGCATATACAAAAGCTGTGTGTTTTCCTTTAATGTTTGAAAGCCATGAGCAAAGCCTTTGGGAATATAAAATGCTTTCATATTTTCAGCACTGAGAATTTCAGCGTGATACTGTAAAAAAGTGGGTGAATCTTTACGCAAGTCTATCGCAACATCATAACACGCGCCTTGCAAGCAGCGCACAATTTTTATTTCAGCAAAAGGCGGATTTTGATAATGCATACCGCGAATAGTTCCTTTTTGTACTGTTGTAGATGTATTGATTTGCGCCAGTGGAAAAACTAAGCCATGCTCTTCAAATTCTTTGTGACAAAAAAGGCGTGCAAACATTCCTCTTTCGTCATTGAAAGAAGAAGTTTCTAAACAAAAAAGTCCTTCTAAATGCGTTTTGATAAAGTTCATTATTTGCCTAAGTATTCATTAATTTGTTGTTGAGTAAGTGTATATAAGTCTTGTAAGCCGAAACTCCAAGCTTTATACCAATCTGACGTCCATTGAATACCTTCTTTAAAGCTCAATCGTGGTTTCCAAAATAATTTTTCAGCTACTTTTGTGCAATCAAGCCCTAAGAAATACGCTTCGTGTGGCTGTGGTCTTGTATCAATTGTATAGCGAGTCAAAACGTTTTTTTCGCTATTATCCCAACAATGAGCAAAAAGCTTTACCACTTCTTCGACCGTATGCGCTTCATTATGTAAAGGTCCAAAATTCCACGCATTTGAATAACTACTTGGATTATTATATAGTTCTTTTGCCAGTATAAGATAGCCGTACAATGGTTCAAGTACATGTTGCCAAGGTCGTATTGCCATTGGGTAACGTATGTGCACACTTTCATTTTTTGTAAAAGCTCTTGCCATATCGGGAATAAGTCTATCTTTTGCAAAATCACCGCCACCGATGACATTTCCTGCTCTTACACTTGCCAAGCCTTGTTTATTAGTATCAAAAAAACTTTTCCTATACGAATAAACAATAAGTTCGGCACACCCCTTACTTGCAGAATAAGGATCATCGCCGCCCATTCTGTCATTTTCTTTATAAGGGTAGGCTTTGCCGATATTTTCATAGGCTTTGTCTGAAGTAATAATCAGTGTTGATTTTATTCTTTCACAAGTTTTTACAGCTTCAAGAACAGAAGTTGTTCCCATAATATTTGTTTCCAGCGTTTCAAATGGAAATTCATAAGAGGGACGAACTAAAGATTGAGCCGCAAGATGTATAAAAATATCGGGCTTAACTTCTAATACTTTTTCTTTGAGTAAAAGTCTATCTCTTATATCTGCATGCGTATGTGCGCAAGAATTTTTTATGTCAAGTAACTCCCATAAAGAGGGATTGCTAGGCGGTTCAAGCGAATAATCATAAATTTCTGCTCCTAATTTTTCTAAAAGCAAAACAAGCCACGATCCTTTAAATCCCGTTGCTCCGGTAAGAAAAACTTTTTTACCTTTATAAAAATTTCGCACATCTACCATAGAAATTTACCACACTTTCCATTCAGCTTGATGATTATTCCAAAGCTTGTTGAGTCTTTCCGTGTCACGAATAGTATCCATACATGCCCAGAATTTTTTGTGACGATACATCATAAGTTCGCCTTCTTTTGCAATTTGTTCGATAGCACCAAACTCCAAATCACATTCCGGAATGACAGAAAGATATTCTAATATTTTCCTATTGCATACAAAATACCCTGCATTGACAAAATTTGTTCGTGTTGATGCTTTTGGCTTTTCTTTAAAAGCAAGAATTTTATCACCGTCTAACTTCAGCTCACCAAATTGAGAGGCAGGATTTATGCCCGTGAGGGTAACCATTTTTCCGTGTGAGTGGTGAAAATCGATAATACGATTAATATCAATATCTGCCACAGCATCACCATAGGTCACCATAAAAATATCATCTTTTATATATTTTTCGACTTGCTTTAATCGACTTCCTTTAAGGTTGTCGGACCCTGTATCTGCAAGCGTGATTTTCCAGCCTGCTTCATCATGATTATGGTGAATTTTCATATTTTCAGGTTTGCCAAGTTCTAAAGTGACATCATTATTCATCCACTCGTAATTGACAAAATAATCTTTAATCATTTCGCCCTTATAACCAAGTGCAAGTATAAAATCCTTATGTCCATAGTGCGCATAAATTTTCATAATATGCCACAATATCGGATATTTTCCGATATGCACCATAGGTTTTGGACGAAATTCAGTTTCTTCACGAAGTCTTGTGCCTAAACCACCACATAAAATTACTGTTTGCATGTTTAATCCTTAATACATTTAAGGTAGCCGTCAGGTGCGACGGTTATTTGTAATTTACTGTGAATCGAAGCATTAATTTCAAATCTATCATTTTTTTTCAAAAATTCCCAAACGGCAGTTTTGGGATTGTTGCCTACATCCCAAGGTCTGTCTTTAAAGTAGCCATGAGGCATATCTTCAATAACTGTATCAAAAACAATACAATAAGAATCTTTTTTTACAAAAGGTGTATAGAGTTCAAGTTCTTTTAAAACATGCTCATGTGTGTGCATTGAATCAAGTACAACAAGAATTTTCTTCGCATTTTTTGAAAGTTCTTTTACTTGTGCGACAATATTTTCATCTGTTGATGAGCCTTGCACCAAATCAATATATTTTGAAAGGGGGTGCTCTTCAATGCTCTCACGATTATGAGGGCGAATATCTATATCTATTCCTATAACCCTACCGTCAATATCCATCATCTTCATCATGCCCGCATAGAAAATAAGTGAGCCACCGCGGGCAACCCCCGTTTCTATAATGCAATCTGGTTTAATTTCCCAGATAATCTCTTGCATAGCAATCATGTCTTGTGGAAGTTGGATGATTGGTAACCCCATCCACTTGAAATGATAAGTATAATGATGCTTCCCATAGGCCAAAAACAAATCTATAGTTTTTGGCTTGAGCTCGGTATCATTACCCATACTTTGTATTTCTTCTTGAATCTTTTGTTCAAATTCTTTTCTGTCGTCCATATTTTATCCTTTTGAAATTATATCAATCCTTCCGCCCAGTTGCGTGCCATTGTATAGGTTTTCCCAATAATAGTTTTCAGCTAAACCATTCTTTTTCATTATGCTAACTGTTTCGTCAATATCGTAAACAACTTTATGCATAACGATTTTTTCATTATCATAGGTAATAAAGCTCGCTCTATTATCACCGTCGCGGGGCTGCCCTACCGAGCCGGGATTTGTATAAATTTTCTTTGAAAATTGGAAAGTTATTTGAACATGTGTATGCCCTGAAAAATAATATTTCTTATCTCCTAACAAATCTTCTTCGCGCACAGAATATAAATATCCATCAGTATTATCATACCATGATCCATGAACAAAGCTTGAATTTTCAGTTTCATACTTTGAAGAAAGGGCTGAAAGATATTCAAAATGCTTTTTCTTTAGCACCTCTCTATTGCAATCTAAAATATGCGAAACAACTTTTGAACGAGGACATGGAAGATTATTGACGATATAGTAATCATGATTCCCTAGAAGAGAGTGTACTTCATAGTCTAGAAGTAAGTCAATGCACTTATCCACCTCTATTCCATATCCGCATACGTCACCAAGAGAGATAATTTTATTACAAGATAGTTTCTCAATTTCTGCAATTACAGCCTTTAGTGCTGTATAATTACCATGTATATCCGAGATTACAGCTATCATAAATATACCACATAGTCTTCAACAAATCTTTCTGCATAGCCATTTTGTAAAGAAGAATCTTCCGGTTTTTTATCTTGCAAATAGTATTCAATACACATACGAGCTTCATTCACCCCTAATAAAGCACGTAAAGAAGTTGAGGCTGAAACTCTTGGGTTAATTTCTAAAAGATATACTTTTTCATCTTCCTTTCTGAATTGATAATTTGTTGGTCCAATAGGCTTGAGAATTTGATTGAGTTTTAGAACAGTAGCTTTTATAGTAACATCAGCTAATACGGTTTCTGCTTTCATTGTTGCCCCTGTTCCGGCAAGCTTACGACGAAAAATAGCAGGTTTTGTGCTTGTACCATCACCAAAGCCAAATACAGATACTGTATATTCTTCTTCTTCATTACCTACTATCTTCTGAATAATATAATTACCTAAAGATTTTTTCACCCAATATTCATAATCACCTTTATCATAAATAAGAGCGTGCCCTCGTGAGCCTGAACCGCGCCTAGGTTTTAAAAGATAGGGTAAAGAACCAAGGGATTTTTGACACATCTCAAAAGAAACATCGTATGCACTTGGGATAATTGCCTCTAATTTATCTTTTAGAGCATTATAAGCCGTAAATTTATCATAACCACATTCAATGGCAAATTCTGAATTGAGAACTATTTTTGTATTCCAGTGCTCGCCTTTATTGTTATTGAAATAAAATACATCAATATCAAGCCCCGGTATAATTAAGTCTATATGTTCATCTAGAATGGTTTGTTTTAAAAAATCTTTATATCTGCTATCTTCTTCTGCAAAAGGCTTTATATAGTGTGTCTCACAGTCTTTAAAACCAAAGGCCTTTGGATTTTTATCAAGTCCAATTATTCTGCATGGTATACTTGACAACCGTAAAGACTTAATTATACCTTGCCCAACAATTGCACCAACGCCGGTAACAAGAATTGTATAGATTTTACTCAATGTCAAAATCTCCGAAGTTGTCGCTCAGTATTACATTATCCGCATCATCTCATGAAGCGAATCCTATTAGCCACAAGATTTTATTTGTTTATTATTTCAACAAGCAAAGCTACACAAAGTTCGGGAAAATCAATTCCGACTTCAAACATAGCCTGTAAGTTCTCCTCGAATTCAGGCATATTTTGCATATAGGAAAGAGGTAAAGGCTTTAGATAAATTCCTTCTTTGTAAATCAATTCACAGCCGCTTAAATGTATATCATTAAGTAAAGTATCTAAGCAATAATTTCTTTTGTGTCCGGCACTTATGTCATTAGCATTAAGACTATATATATCTGAAATTTTTCCCATAGCAAGCCCTATTCTTCGATTTAGAGATTTTGCATTTGGTACCGTGATAAAAATTTGCCCATTAGCTTTAAGCATATTTTTATATTTATTCAATATAGCTACAGGATCTTCAACGTGCTCTAAAATAAATCCCATCATGATAACATCAAACTTTTGGTCTGTGTTAAAAGTTTCAAAATAATCTTCAATAATTTCTATATTGCTTAACAAATTATTCTTATTAAAATTTTCTATAACTTTAGCAGAACCCTCAACAACCAAGTGCGTTGCAAAATGTTCATTAAAATAAGGTGTTGAATACCCACGCCCAAGCCCTAAATCAAGAAGAGATTTACTTTTGCTATCCTTAATTCTCGCCATCACCCTTGAAGGATACCAAGAAAGTATGTGCTGATTTTCAAATTGAGCTACTGCTTGTGGATTATATACAATAGAATCTGTAGATAATTTTTCCATACTATTCTCCATTTTTCCACTCTTTCCAATAAACGCTTTTCGATGTTAAATATATCTTTCCTTTTTTACCACAATTAGCAATTAAGTCAAATATTGACACATAAGGAGTAAATTCACCGTATAGTTGAGGATAAGGTGTACGGTCGTACAGCATAAATTCTATGCTGATATTTGCATTTTCAAATAAATCATAGTCGATATAGTTTTTTGCACCATGTCCAGTAACATAGTGAGTTGCACCTAGCTTTTGACATATGTCTAATATACGATTTGTGCTTTTAAGTTGGCTATTATCCATGGACGATGAGCGCAAAAATCTTGTATTCAGGTCAAAATAGGCTGTAATACTTTCTATTGCGAAAATATTAAATTCACATAATGACGTCACTTTATTTTCGTAAATAGTCATAAATAAATCTAAGGCTTCTAAAAAATAAGGAGCATTTTGATATATCATCTGAAAGGTTTTTCTATGTTTTTCTTTCCAGTTAGTGGTATTATTTAGTTCAGTTTCATTTATTTTTTGCGGAAAATTTTTATAAATCGGAGCTGTTAGCCACACAACATCATTTATTGTTTTAACCTGAACTCTGTTAACTCTACTACCTGGACTAAATTGCACATCATCGTAATGCACATAAATATCAGCAAGTGAAATTTGTTCAAA
>CAYJPB010000010.1:7912-29375 GCA_964371955.1 uncultured Desulfovibrionaceae bacterium
GTTCAAACAAACCGCGCCAAGGAAGAAATTCTGGTTGCAAAATAACTACATTAGTACGTTTTTTACGCATCTTACAACTCTTTCAATGTCATCTTTTGCCAAATCATGGTAGGAAGGAAGATTAATAGCCCTGCCATACAAAGAGTAAGCAGTTGGCGTGTCTTTAACTATAGCTTTACAAGGTTTTTCAAAATCTTTTATTATTAGTGATAGTGGCCAAAAGAAAACGCGCCCATCAATATTGTTTGCTTTAAATTCTTCAAATAAAGCTTCTCTATCAAAAAATATGTCTTTATTAATTACAATTGTTGACATCCAAGCACCTATTTCGCAATCTTTCGGCTCTGGATTCATAGAAAGAGGTAGTTCTTTAAATGCCTCTTTATACCATTCTAAAACAAGGCGTTTTTTACCAATAAGTTCACTCATTCTTTCTATTTGTGCGCAGCCAATAGCCGCTTGTATATTTGACATTTTATATTTATAGCCAATGACATTCGGCCAAAATTGCTTTGTTTGTGTATTACTTCGTCCGTGATTAGAAAGAGTAAGAACTTTATCATACAAGTCTTCATCATTTGTCACAAACATACCGCCTTCACCCGTGGTGACTGTTTTTGTACCATGAAAAGAAAAGATTCCAAAAGCTCCCATAGAGCCGGCTTTTTTACCGCGATATACACTACCGATAGCCTCTGCCGCATCTTCGATAACAGGAATATTATATTTTTTTCCAATAGCTAACAATGAGTCCATATCGCAAAGATTACCATAAACGTGAACTGCAATTATTGCCTTTGTCATAGGGGTAATCGCTTGTTCAACCTTTTTCGGGTCAATGCACCAAGATTCTTCAAGAACATCAACTAAAACAGGTGTAGCTCCAAGATATGTAATAGGAGAAAAGCTTGCTATCCAAGTAATTTCCGGTAAAATTACTTCGTCGCCTTCCTTTACACCAAGAGCGGTTAATCCCATATGCAGTGCACCTGTACAGCTTGAGGTAGATATAGCACATTTAACTTGTAAATGCTTTTTAAAATGCTCTTCAAATTTTGTGATATAACCATAACAATCTTTACCCCAACCATTGACAATAGCATCATTTACATAGCTGTGTTCAAGAGCTGTTATGGATGGTTTTGTATAGAAAATTGGAGTTTGACTCATTGTATAATCCTGTGTATCTTAGCTGTACAAACTTAACTTATTTTTCCGTAGGTTGTCAATAAAAAAGCAATATAAAAAAACTTGCATTCTTTTTATTTAACATAAATTTATCGAAAGGAAATATGATGAATAAATCTACTAAAGCAAGCCTGTGCATACCGGTATATAATGAAATTTCATTTATTAAACACACACTTAATTCTGCTATCGATCAAGAAGTTGACGAAATCATTATTTCTGACAATGCCTCAACAGATGGTACTTCTGCAATTTGTCAAGAATTTGCACAAAAATATCCACATATTATATACCATCGATTCGACACAATACAATCTGCCTCCGTAAACTTCATAAAATGTATAAGCCTTGCAAAATATGATTATATTTCAATGATTGGAGGACATGACTTACTCTCAAAAAATTATATTTCCGAATTGAAAAAAACACTAGAAACAACTGAGAGTGTACTTACATATGCTAATCCTGTACACTTAACAGCTGAATATGTTTTTAAATATAAATATGAATATTACTTTTCAAAATTACTATGCAACGAAAATTCAAGTATAAGAGTTAGGGCTACTATTGAACATTTAACGAATTGTTCTCTTTATTATGGTTTATTTAGGAAAGACATTTATCTTGAGATTTATAATAAATCAAGAAATAGAAAATACTATAGCATCGATCATGGCTTTCTTTCAATGGTTGCAGCACAAGGGAAAATAACTTTATGTCCAAATGCTACATTTTATAGAATTGACCCTCCAAGAGAAGAAGAAACAGAGATTCAAAGATGGGAGAGAGTATTAAAGGCCCTTTATGCCGATGCATACAATCCACAAATCCATTTTCCTGAACTCATACCTCTTGGGATTACACTCGGACAACTCCTTACAGCTGAAACTGTTGCTCACACCTCACTTGATGAGAAACTATACATTGAAGAAACTATATATATTTTAATCAAGCGTAGGATTCACAACGAAAAAGCATTAAAGCTGGTAGTTGAAGAATTTCAGCCAATTGCAAAAAAATACGACATTAATATTTCTAAGCTTATTGCTAAGCTTATTATCAAAGAGAAAAAAGCCTTCTAAGACAGTTGTTTGATTATAGAAAACATAACAAAAGTTACTCAGTTTATTTTTTTAGACTCTCCAAAAACTTCTTAGCAAAATTTGGATATTTTTCTATTGCTTGATTAAGATAAGAATCATCGTCTTTTTCTAATTGTTGCCATAGAAAAGCTTTAAACACTTGTTCGACAGGAGGCATGATAACATTTTCATATCTTCCTTCAAAATGACTGTTTATTACATCAAAAGTTTCAAGTTCCGTCATGCCGTAGGTAAGAAAATGTTTATGAAAGCCATCGTATTCATTGATCGAATAAAGCGACTCAGTATGCCGTCTATATACACTCATCACTTCAGGAATAAAACCAACTTTTCCTTTTTCAGCGTGAAGCAAATGCCAGTACCAGTCACCGGGAAGTAAATCGCTTCTGAACCAATTCGGCAATTCATCTTTAAATCTCCATCTATAAACAGCTGAGTTTGTTTGAATGATATTTTTCCTAAATAATTCTGCCAAATAGTAGAATGGGCGCACTCCGCGCGGCAAAACTGAAGAAGAGGGATAAATATAATTCCGCTCGCTCGCATTTTCATATTTTACATTAACCGGGTGAAAGCACATACCGTAGGTAGGATTTTCTTCAAGAAGATCTACTTGCTTTTGTAATTTAAATAAATCTGTAAAGTAATCATCACCATCACAAAGAGAAACAAATTCAGTATCTGCAAGTGTGAACAAAGTTTTTACATTTACTCCATCACCTATACGGGAATTTAAAAAGTATGGTACAATATTATCATATTTCTTAGCGTATTTTAATATAATTTCTTGACTTTTGTCATCAGAGCAGTGATCTACAATAATATGCTTCATAGGAAAAGTAGTTCTTTGCGCTTGCACCGACTCAATACATTCTGAAATATATTTTTCATGATTATAACAAAGTGTGAGCACAGAAAGCTTAGGAAGTTCTTTTATATTTTCAATGAAAGAAGAATCGTTTACCATGCTTTTTTCAAGCGCGCTAAGAAGCAGGTTTTGCTCTTTGTCAAGAAGTCGTTTATATTGTGTAAAAACCACTGTCAATTTTTTTATTGTTTCTTTGTCCAATAAAGAAATAACATCCTTACAATTTTGAAGTGTAAGTGGGTTTAACTCATAATTTTGCTCAATATGCGTATTATTATAATCAAATTGAAACTCACTTCCTAAGCGCTCTTCTAGTTTTTTATAACATGGTACAGCGGCTTGATGAATATCTAATCTTTGCTCATAAGGTACAACAAAGCCGATATCCCAATCACCTTTAAGTTCGCATTGCTTTATAGCTTGCTCTAGAGAAGGAAAAATATCATTAAACCAAAAATTAAAATAACAATCATCAGTAAATAATCTCCAAATTTGCCTTCCTTGCACACTAGTAAAGTCTAAAATATGAGAAGGTAAATTGTTATTGCAGTATTCAGGTAAACCTAGTGCTTTTATAAGTTCAGAAAAATTTGTTTTTACTTGACCAATTGAAGAAGAATTGTCAAAGAGTATTTTTACATTATTTCTCCCAAATTCTCTATCGTATAGCTCAATAGTATCATAGAAATTTTCAACAGAAGCTATAGAATTAGCATGTCCAACCTCTGTAAAAGGCTCTTTACTGGTCCGTTGAGCACGCTCATAAAACAAATCCATTCTAGCTATGTTTAAAACAGCCTGTATCTCATAATTTTTTGATGTATCAAACTGTTTTAAAAAATTTACCACATGTTGATGTCTATAACAAGGTAAAAATGGAGCAGCTACAACAATATCATTTCCTGATAAAATTTCATTTTGAAAATGAGAAAGCCATTTTGGTCTTTTCGGAAAATTATAATCAATATTACTATAGTCAAAATACCATAAAGGAAAGTATAACGCATTATAGCGTTCAGGAATAAAATTGCCGCGTACTTCAGATTCAGCTTGTAAACCTCGACATAAGTCGAGGGCATATATATTCTGTCTTACTTGAGCTGTTAAGTCTGTATAGATTATAATTTTAGGCATACTAAATACTCCGAACCTATTTGAAATGTTTGTACTTGCAAAATTCTATAAAGCTAAAGGGATATTTTCTTCCATTATTATCTGCTTCAGTTGTGGATATTTCTCTAATACATTAGAAAGCTGAAGATCATATCTTTCATTATGCATATTTCCTTGACAGAAGCTTGTAAGTTGTTTTTTTTCAATAAAATCAATATGAATCTGCGGAAATTCCGGAAGATTTATCTTTGTATAGTTCAAAACAGCCATTGCCCAAAACCATATATCATTATTATGAGGTACTAATTTCATAAACAAATCTTCTTTTAGAATATCTTCATGAAAGCAATTTGGTGGATATAATATTCCTCCACAACCAATCGGTATAAGACTGTAAAAATTATCTGAATTTTTATAACATATATCCCAATTTTCATAAGGCAAAATTGTGTTTTCATCAGTCCATTCAATTTTTTTGATGCGATGAGCATATATCATTTGTGGGTTTGCTGCACATTCACAACAGAGATTGTGTAACCAAGTCGGTGGATAAAGCACATCATCGTCTACAGTAACAATTACTTTGTCAGGATACATTTTTAGTGTAGGAATCAGCTTTTTATATGACTTTATATCTTCACAGTAATGTATTGTCAAACCTTCCTCGGTCAGCTTCAACAAGTTCTGTGGTAAGTCATTTTCTTTATTTGGGAATTGAGATTCTGCGAGCCATAATATTATTTTTTGAGCCTGCACATGCTGAGTGAGAAGTGTATTAATTGTTTGATGCACAGTTGATATTCTATCGGGATATGAAGTCAATGAAAGGATGATTTCTGTGTTAATATATTTTTTATATTCCTCATAATCTGATGTAAGTATCATTTTATATATGTTACCATAAAATTGAATTTTATTTTCAGATAAGGCGCTATCGCCAATAAAATTATCTAAAATAGCAACATTTCTCTTGAGTGTTTCTGAAATAGCAAAAAATATTTCTTCTTCTTCAAGAATATTTTTTCTGAGAAAATTCGATCTCAAAATGTATACGTATCTGATTAAGCAAATTGAAAGTGAATAATAAAAGTCAGCATCTCTCATGTATTTTGTTAAAGGTGAAAGCAGAAAATCTAAAACACAGTCGTTTACATATTTTTCTACATAAATTCTCTCTTTACTGCCTGCTGTTAATTGGCCTGCAACATTTTTCCTATGAAAATAAAACACATCAACAACAGGAAATGATTTTTGGGCATATACTGATACTTTTGTGCTAAACAATACATCATTTGCGTGTTTTACATTTTGAAATAATATATTATTTTCTTTAAGAAAACTTAGTCTGTAGATTGCATTCCATATCACTGTGCTGTGATGCCCTGTCAACAATTCTAAATTTTGATCAAATTTAATTTTAAGTAAAATATTATAAGGAACTTCGATCATGTAATCTTCATATTCTTCTTTATATGGAGATTTCACCACATCTGCTTCATTTTTTTTTGCTATTTTGTACAAAACCTCAAAAAAATCAAGGTCGATATAGTCATCGGCATCAATAAATGCAATATATTCGCCTTGAGCAGCTTCCATCCCTTTGTTTCTTGCTACACCGGCATATAAATTTTCTTGTTTAATAATTGAAATTCTCTTGTCTTTTTCAGCATATTCTTCAATTATTGATAAGGAATTGTCTGTAGAGCCATCATCAACACAAATGATTTCCAAGTCCGTCAAGGTTTGATTCATAATGCTGTCTAAGCATTCATGAAGATGTTTTTCTTTATTATAAACTGGTACTACTACCGACACTTTTATCATTTACAATTCCTTTTTAGATTGTCACTTCGTATTTACATAGTTTTCTGATTTTATCTATGACATAGGAATTGACTGCAAGCAATATGAATATATAATCTTTTCTTGTTGCATAGTTAAGCAGTGCAGAAATATTTTCCTTATTATTATCTACTATATCAATATAAGAACTGTTGTCAAATAAGGTAAAAATATTCTCAAGAATATAAGAGAGCTTTTCTAAAGATTTATCCTCAAACTGTTCTTGCAATTTTTTGTAATTTTCCATTAAATCCGAAAGTAAATCTTCTATATTTGAAAAAGAATTTTCTTGTGCATAATCGCAGATTACTCTTTTTTTATTTCTCAAAGTGGTTATGTTGCACTTTGTTGCATAAAGCATTAAAGAGAAAAGAGTTTCTTCATCAAAATACTCTAAACACATTTTATAAAAATCATTTGATTTTAGTTGTTTGTTTTTAATATTATTATAAGCAGTTAAACTTATGTAGCCACAATATATAACGATACGCCTTCTGTTAAAAGATATAAATTGTTTTTGTACTTTTTCTGAGATATTTTTTTCCAGCATGCATTTTTCAATAACTCTTTCTATGATAAGTAATGCTTGAACATCCTTAAAGCGTACTTCAAAAGTCCAATCTACGTTGTCACGCCTTTTATATTCGTATATGTACTCATCATACGCTAAATAAGAATGAGCATTAAGCATTAAAAGAGGGGTAAGAAGTTTTATATCGGCACGCATAAGCATATGTTTTTCTGCAATAGGAATGATTCTTTTCACCAAAGACTTTGAAAAAATTTTCCCCCAAATTGCAGCAGGATTATAAATGAAGGAAGTATATATTTCAAAAATTCTTTCGTTTTTTATATAGGGGTTTTTATTATCATAAAATGGTGCTCCCCAAATAAATTCACCTAATTTTCCCAAGTCAGCTGAAACTTCAACAGTTCTAAAATGCAATATCTCAGCATTCATTCTATCTTTTTCTTTAATTGCTTTGGCAAGTCTGTTTGTTCCAAGCAAAATGTCATCAGCGTCTACCGTCATGATATTTTCTGACTTTGCTGCCTTAAATCCCTTTATTCTTGATTGTAAAGAATATAATCTTTCCGTATTTTTTAATATTGTAATAGGTGTATTTTTTTTCGCCCAAGATTCCACAACTTCAACCGTTTTATCAGTTGATGCATCGTCAACTACTATTATTTCATAGGCTAAATTCTTTTGACGATAAATACTATCTAACATAGCTGTAATACTGTGTTCGCTATTACGGCAAGGAATAATAATCGATAAATCTATACTTTTACACATGGCAGTATCCTCATTTCAATAAGTAAGCTCAACATTTTAAGAAAACAAAAATTATTTGAGCTCTTTTTTTGCAAAGAAAATATAATCAGTAAATATAGCACCGTCTAATACTTGCGGAAAGTTTTTTGGGTCGGATACCTTTTCGGTATTAAAGTTTGCTTTTTGAAGCCTTTCATTAAAAACCTCATAATTATAAAATCTCGCATGATTATTATGACCATATAAACGCTCACGCTCTTTAGGATCGGTTACTGTTAGATCTTCACGAAAGTCGCCACATATCATAGGCACAGACAAGATTGCCGTACCTTGCGGTTTCAATACCCTATACAATTCTTTCATGGCTTTAATATCATCCGGGATATGCTCCAAAACGTGTATTGCAATGACATAATCAAATGAATTATCCGGAAATGGAATTTGCGTAATATCAGCTTGATAGCTTGCGTGTTCAGAATTTAAATCAACATCAATATATTCTGCTTCTGAGTTCACAAAAAAATCTTTAATTATATATTCAGGAGCAAAGTGTAAAATTTTTTTTCCTTTTAAAAACGGATACATACTCACTAAGTGAACATACAAATGCCTATGTCTTTCTAAACTTCCACAAATAGGGCATTGAGCTTCTCGCGGAAAAATTTTATTAAAATAAGCAAATCTTGCAAATCTATAGCCACAAATATTGCAAAAACGATTTAAACCTTCAAATTCAGGTCTTTCTTCTATAAAAGAACGATAATCTCTCATCGATTTTCCTTTTGTAAACATAAAAATTAAATGTTAATATATTCTAAGCAAGTTTTCTTCGGAGAATAATGAAGTTTATTTCTTGATTTTTGCTAAAAGCACAGGCTCTGCTTCACAACGAAAATAAAATGTATATTCGGAGCAAAGTGAAGATAAAAATTGTGGAATAACAACAAAGTCTTCTTGCTTATGATAAAGAGCAATTCCACACGTGGGTTTATCACGCATTATGGTGTTTTTGGCCCCTTTTAATAAAGCCATTTCTCCGCCTTCAATGTCAATTTTTATAAAGTCGACTTTTATATTTCTTTCTTTCACAAATAAATCTAAAGTCACTGCTTGAACTTCTAACTCACCATTTTTTCTTTGTTTTGTACTTGAAGGCGTTTCATTATCTTCAAAACAAAGAGTTTCCTCTTTATCAGATAAGGCTAAATTAATCATTTCAACATGAGAAACATTATTCTTCTTCAGATTATCATTTGCCGCGTCAATTGACTTTTGCACAACTTCAAAAGCGTATACTTTTCCTTCTGCTCCAATCTTTGAAGCAAAATAAAGAGCAGTATCGCCAATATACGCGCCGGCGTCGATAACAGTATCTCCAAGTTGTGCTTCAACCACGTTTTCAATTCCGTATTGTTCAAAAACAAAAGAATGCCTATAAAAAAAGTCTCTCAACTTTGTACTACAATGATCTAATATGGGAAGTGCAGGCGGGTTTGCTATTCTATGCTTTCTCCATTCTGAACTTTCTTTAGGTGGCTTTATGGGGTATCTATTTTTTATGCACCAAAATATTTGTGCTTCAATTCTTTGAAACAAGAATGTTCTAAATGAAATTTTTGATAGTTCATCACCTAAATTATCAATAAACTCTTGTGTCCATTCTCCATTTTCGGTAAAGTAAAATTTCTTTGTCTCTTCTATTCTTGCAAAAACTTCTGATATAGCAGCGGAATCCGGCTTTTTAAGCAGAATTTTATTATTGAATTCTTTCACAAAAACAGCATTGATCTTGTCAATAATTTTCTCTAATTCTCGCTTATCTAAGTTTTCATCGTAGATAAAAATATCTTTGTTTTGATTTGTAACAATACACGTTTTATTTAATCCGGTAAAAATTCCTCTGATAACCATCGTTCGCGCATTTGCAGCACTGACACCCCAACCAATATAGGCAAACATTTCATTAAGAAAGTATTGTATATTTTTATCGATATCGTCTATAACTTCTATTTTTTTGTCAATCCAGTCTTGCGCTTTTTCTATAAATGTATCCGGATTCCCTTCACAGCAAATACAAGTTAACACTTCTGAAGAATGAATGTTTTCTAGTGTTTTTTCAAGTTGATATACATTGTCTTTAATTTCTAACATCAGCTACCTAGCTCCAATCTAAAAAAATAAACAACAATTTTTTATATTTATTCTTTATTATGTTAATTATTATTTTCGCCAACTTTTAGCGCCGGATTTCCAAGCATAACACAATTATTCTTACAACCTTTATACACAGCACTCAGTGGAGCAATTTTATTATTATTACCAATTTTTGCCTTGGGTAAAAGAATACTGTTCACGCCAAAAGTATTTGAATTTCCGATTTTACATTCACCTAAAATTTGTGATTTTCCACCAAAAAAATTAAAATCACCTATTACAGTATCATGGCCTATAATCACATCTCCATTAAACACATTGGCATTTCCTATTTTTACATGAACCGATGGCGTGCAAGGCGTCATAAAAATATTGCCTTCACCGTATTCTACGAGAGGAGACAAATAGCTGTGACTTGTCAAAACTATTGTAAAAAATTTAGAATTTTCTTTCTTCTTTATATCGTCATAGATAATTTCTCTAAGTTTTGGATATGCAGCACCGATAACAGCATAATCTTCAGCTCCAAATTCAAATTCCGCCAAGTCACAGACAAAAAGATGATTCAGGTTATCAAAGTCAACTTTATAGCCATTGTGTCCAATAAATCCACCAAAGTTGATAGTTGGATCAAGATTTATCATATACATAATATGCATATAACATTCCTTGGCAAAGCCTTTCCCTCCGACAACATAAACTTTTTTCACTAGATGACTCCGCAATCGACAATATATTCTTGGCAACTTAACCATTTAGCCTTGTCAGACAAAAGATAGATAGCCATATTTGCCACATCCTCTACAGAACCCAGCCCAAAGGGATAATCGTCGTATTCTGCTCTTACCGTATGAGAATTTGTATGAATTGGCGTTTCTATTTCAGAGGGAGTAATAATATTTACTCTGATTCCTTGCGCCGATAATTCGCGTGCAATTGCCTTACCTGATGTTTTAATCGCTCCCTTCATACCTGCATACGTAATCAAGCCTCTATTACACATATGCGCAGAAATAGAAGAAATAAAAATTATGGAAGCCCCTTCACCCACATTATTTCTTCTGTCGGCAAAACCTTTTGCCATAAAAATAGGCACATAATAATTTATATCGGCAAGTTTTCGCATCTGCTCATACTCTAAAACCTGCAAAGGAACAATATCTCCAATGCCGGCAGAGCAAACTAAACCGGAAAACTTGCCGTATTTATTTTTTAATTCTTTGATATATTTAGGCAATTCATTAATATTTTCAGTCAATTCTTTGATTTCAACAAAGATATTCTCAGGATGCTTAGCTTTTGATTTAATACTTAAAAGGCGTTCTTCATTTCTGGCTATGGCAACGACACTTGCCCCAAGCTCGTTCAACAGTAAAGTAATGCCTTCCCCTATGCCGGAGCTTGCCCCTGTCACAATGAAAACTTGCTCTTTTTGAAAGCTAATCACTGATATTTTCTCCTGCCATATGAACCAAATCAGAAACTTTATTTATTGAATCAAATTTATTGATATCAATTTGAATTTTAAAATTTTTACTAAAATATGCCATAACAGCCATTTTTGATAGAGAATCCCATTCTTCATAGCTATTTAGATCATCAGTTTCAAAACAAGCCTCTTCTCTTTGTAAAATATCTTCCAAATCCACTAAAAAATCTGCTTTATTCACTTTCTTTTTCTCCTTGAATTTTCTTTGTCCAGTACGCAAGGAATTCATCCCTTGTCATATGATCGTCGTGCAATCGATAATCTCTGATTCCCGATGAATAAATTTTATCTAATTCCAGAATAGCACTTGCACATGCTAACCCATTACCAAAGCCTGAACAGGCAAAAGTATTTCTTTGTGCAGTCACTACACTTTTGAAAACACTGTTGATAGTTGTGGGAATTGAACACATGGTGTTATTTCCATAATTTTCAAAAGCATGATAAGGCACTTTATCTTCCTCAAAACCTGCTTCTGTTCCAACAGTTTGAACTATTTGCTTATTTCCTTGGTGCAAACAAAGTGCCAATATATCTTCATAGGATTTATCGGCATAGTTTAATAATTCTTTAATATTTTTTGGCACAACAGACATTGTAAAATTAAATACTGCAATTCCGTCCATATAACCACCAAGCAAATAAGCCTTATGTCCGAAGGAAGTTTGAACATGATTATCGATCAAAGATTTTAGAAGCTCTCTCTCCCTTTCCTCAAAAACGTTAAATACGCATCGCTGATTTGTTGACGGAGTCAAAATAGCCTCATAATCCTTGGAATGAGTTTCAATATTATAGAACGACTCAATAATTTCTTCAGAATATTCCACCAAAGTCGCAGTTCCACCGTCTCCGAAAACAGGTGCATTAATTCTGTCTTTAATATTCATATTACGAGCCGGAGTATCGGCGGCAACCAATAAAATTCTCTTGCAAGTGCCACTTTCAATCATTTGGCTACTTATCCAAAGCCCATAAATCCATGCCGGGCATCCTTGGTTCACATCAAAAACAGCACATTCTTGAGATAAGCCAAGCTTATTGTGAATATAAAACCCGGTTGCAGGAGCTTGAAAATCGGGCTGTTGACACATATACACAAGTGCATCTATAGAATTTTTTTCAATATTCATTTCTGATATTAGTATTTCTGCAGCTTGAATTCCCAAATCAGATGGAGTAACATCATTATCAACCACCCGTCTTTTGTGAAAGCCAACCATTTTACGCATACGGTCAATTTTTTTTATATTATTGTCATAATACTCTGCTTCATCGTAAATATTTATTTCCTTTTCAGGCACAACGGTACTAATTCCACTAATCTTAACATGCTTAAATTTAGAAAAGCCCATATACATTCCTTCCAATACATCATAATTTATGCTTTAAGGTTTTCACACCCTATTTGAATAAACAATCGGAGTATATACTAATACGTCTTGAAAAACCTTAAACTTCTACAAACCATGTAAACCATGTAACCCATGTAAACCATTTCAAAATACACTAAAAATCTTGGCATGTCAAATAGACTACACTCAGTAGAAACTGACTGAAAAAGTATTTAAAATCTGACAAAGAGAGAGGCGAAAAGGCGTTTGTGTCAACATGCCCATAATATAGTATAGGCAAAACAAACAACATAATGAAGCCTCTGCACATCACTTTTTTCAATAAAATTACAGAACAGAAATAACAAAGTAAGTTTTTGAAAAAAGTTAATTGCGCAGAGGTTTCTATATTCACATTATAACCTAAATTCTCCGCCGTTTTCGTATGATTGTGTAAGCTCATCTACAGTAGCTTGGTCAAGATTGGTGTCGAGCAAGGTAATCGTTTGAGATGTACCTGCATCTTCTCCATCAACTTTTTCTATTGTAATTTCCACATCATTATCCGTGACATTTAGGCTTATATCGTAAGAGGAGCTATTGAAAGCTGTGAGGTCAAGCACGTCTGTACCGAGTTCAAAGTCGATAATTGTATCATTCGCACCGGGATCATAGTCATCAACTTCCCATGTAAAGATATCTTTACCTTCGCCACCGATGAGAACATCACTGCCTTTACCACCTCTGATAATATCACTGCCGTCACCGCCATGAATAATATCATCGCCATCACCACCGTAGATATTGTCGTCACCACTACCGCCACGTAAGCCATCGTTACCTGAGCCGCCGTCAATAGTGTCGTTACCTGAGCCACCGTGAATAAGGTCGGTTCCGCCTTCACCGTAGACTGTGTCATCGCCAATACCGGTATAGCCAATATCAACATAAGGTCTGCTCATTTGACTTACATCGGCACTCATACCACTATCTTCGCGTGAAGCGTCTTCAACTACACTGCTATCGGCACGTATCGTTCCGTCATCATTGTACATGAAGCTTTCCAATGCTTCTTGTGCCGCTGCTTCTTGAGTCGGATTTGTATCGAGCGTGGTATAATGACTTTCGCCAAGGTAAACAGTATCATCACCGCTTTGCCCAAGGTAAACAGTGTCATTGCCATCGTCAACATCTACAGTTAATCCACCGCCATTGACAGTTTCATAATCCACCGTAGCTTGAGCTCCGAGATGGTTTGAAGAGACTTGTACATTTAGGTGTGTATGTCCGTCGCGGTACAGTACAGTATCATTAACATCGCCTTTTGATACAATATCCCATTCTTCAAGATCGGTGATTTCCTCAGAACCGGCAAAGACAGTATGCTCTACACTATCTCCATCACTATCTACAAATTCTAATGCCACTTCGCGGTCATCATCTTCGCTGTTAGGATAGGAAACAGTCCACGTGTCGTCACCTTCGGTATACGTGAGGGTCACATCACCAAATTTAATTGTGTGTGTTGTTCCTTCCTGAGTGTGTTCAAGCGGATTACTGCTATAACTATACAGCTTTACCCATGTATTGCTGTCGGCATCGTAGCGAATACCGTCAATACTTGTTCCCACCGTAGATCCGGGGAATAAGATTTGACCGAAACTATCGCCACCAAAGTCCACTTCAATTTCGGCTGTCACCACACCTTCTGCAGTATTACCTTCGGTTCTGCCGTCATTATCTTCATCGCTGAGAATAATTGGGCCATCATCTTTTATATTGACAGTGATGGATTCAGTTGCAAAGAGAGAACCATCGGTTGCAGTAATAATGAAGTTATCTGTAAGCACATCATTGGCAGGATGATCGCCGGCAGAAGTTTGCTCATAAGTATAACGCACTTCACCATTTTCTATCGAGCTTATAGTAAGTTTTCCGTTTGAGCCTGTTATAACCGTACCTACCTCAATGAGTGTTCCGTTACCTTCATCCCCTTCCATCTTGATATAAACAGACAGAGAGTCATTATTGGCATCAGTTACGGTAAATGAGCCTGAATCTGTCTTGTTTGAACCATCCATATTAGGTGTTTCATCAAGAGCGTCATCATAGGTTGTAAGATCTGTCGCTTCTGTAATAGCAGGAGCAACATTAATTTCGTCTACAGTTACGCTCACGCCTTCATCAGACCAAGTGAGAGATTCAAAGTTGTCAGCTTCGTTGCTATTGTTATCAGTGTCAACAATTTTCACATCAAACGTTCCATCTTCATCATAAACAGCTTCAGCTTCAAAAGTAACTGAATTTTCACCGGCTTTAATAGTTACTTTTTTCTCTGTACCGTTCACGTTTAAAGTTACAAGCAAATCTTCTTTTGCTTCTGCACCAAGTTCTAAAGTAAAGGTGATTGTGTCACCTTCAGTAACATCAGAGGCATTGGCTTCAAGAGTCAATGTTGTGCTGTCAATGGTATCTGTCACGTCATTTGTGACTGGAGTGCTGTCGACATTCAAGTCTTCAAACTGCGCTTCACCATCAAGCACATCACCAAGGCTGGCTGTAACTTCACTTGGATCTACATACACATCATCTCCTTGAGGTGTATAATCAAAAGAAAACGAGCTAGAACCTGCGGGGATTGTCACGTTTTGAACAGTCCCGCCGATATTGACTTCAACAGTTACACTTTCCTTTGCTGTTACATCATTTCCGTTGACATCGGTAAGCTTTACTGTGTACTCAAGACTTTCACCTTCGCTGACATCAGCACCTGATTCAAGACTCAATATCACGGTATCGGGGTCTATACCGTCTTCATCGGGGGCATTGTCGTCACTTACAGTAGTATTGACTGGACCACCAATTTCTAATTTTTCGAAATTATCGGCCTCACCAACATTATTATCGGTGCCCGTAATTTCTGCTTTAATTGTTTCATCACCCTGCACAAAGGCATCTGCATCACGAACTTCGTATTCAAAGCTTACAGTAGTGGAATTGCTCGGGATTGTTACCGTATGTTCTTCGCCGTTTACCGTTACGGTTACTTCTAAAGGTGTCTTTGTAGGGTTGCTTAAGGTTAAAGTATATTCTATCGTACCACCCTCTGCTACATCAGAGGCATTGGCTTCAAGAGTCAATGTTGTGCTGTCAATGGTATCCGTCACGTCTGATGTTGCGGGAGCCGTGTCAACTACCAAGTCATCAAACTGATCGCCTCCCTCTGTAACATCACCCAAAGTAGCGCTCACCTTTCCGGCATCTACATAGACGTCATCAAGCGGAGCCGGAACATCTAAAGAACCGGAAGTTGAACCTGCTTCAATTGTGACCTCATACACATTGCCCAAAGAATCTTTCACTTCTACAGTCAAATTTGATGTGGGAGCTTTGTCAATATTTACTGTATATGTAATAGTATTGCCTTCATCAATGTTTTCGGTGGCAGTAAGAGTCAATAGAGCATTATTGGGCGGTGGTGTAACGGAACTGACAGGAGGGGTTAAAGGGGGAGTCGAGGGAGTATTCGCAGCAAGCTCGTTAGAGACAGGCATGCTTACACCATCAGAAAGAAATGGTGTCACACTATATCCTGAACCGCCGTCAACGCCATCAAGAACAGTAACACCCTCGGCAAGATTTGGATTATCCGTTTCGTAAATGCCCACTGAATTTGCAAAATTCGCATCGGCTGTATCACCGGCAGCAGGCATCAAGGTTGAATCTAAGGCATTAAAAAAATCTTCACCTGATACAAGTATATCATCCAGCAAGAAGTTTGGGACAAATTCATCAGAATAAATTAAATAAAAGTCCTCTAAAACAATATTAGAATTTTCACCGTTTTCTTCAAATGAAATGACAAGATCTTCTTCAATCTTTTCAAAAATAGCTGTGGAATAGTCAAAATCAAAACTGAGTTCGGTAATATTAGGATTAATTGCTATAACTTCATTGCTGTTTAACATTGGCTTTTTTAAAATTTGCATAGCCATAAACTATTCTCCTCAAAATGCAATTCGCATAAGGCTTATGGTTAAAAAAATAACTCATAATGGAGTTTGGACAAAACACTCAATGAGCATATAGAAAAAAATACACACTCATTTATCGGTAAGCCTGTCTATAACACTGATAGAGGCAAAACTTACCAGCCTGCATTCATCATTGTTGCAGTATATTTGTTTTGTAAAAAGTAAAAAAAAACACTTAAACTATCGGTAAGTTTTTCTATTCATTGATAGAAGTACCATTCACCGATTCTGCCAACACCCTACCCCGTCAACAGTTACAGCCATTTGATATAAATATAATACTGCATTTTAAACACGCAAGCTTTTTTGTAATTTTTTTCACAAAACACTTGTATATTTAATTTTAATCCTACCGCAAATGAGCACATGATAAAAGTAGAAATTTCATATAAACAATTCTTACGGAGAAATTTTTTCTGATATGAATGATTTAGCTTTCTATAAATTATTTAGGTCGAGACAAGAACATGCCTTTCGTATAACAGGCAATCTAAAGCATTTCCCGCAACATTTTTTCATTCTAAACTCAAGTGATTTTTGCAATCAAAACACACAACAAGCATAGAAAATATATATCGAATCAGTGTTCTCAATTGAAATAAAATGTGCTTGTTATTGATAGTATGGCTTGTAGATTTAAGTTTTTCCGACTTGCTTGACAGCTTCCTTGAGATAATGGTATTATACACGTAACAAAAAAAATTATTATTTGTATCGGGAGATAGACATGATAGAAGAAAAAATAATTGAATCCTTTGACAAAACAAAAATTTATATGAAGAAAGATATCCCTTCTGAAAAAAAAGCAGTAGTAGTACTTGTGCACGGATTATGCGAACATCAAGGAAGGTATGACCACGTAGTGAAGCAATTCAACGAAAGCGGAATCGGCACATATCGCTTTGATCACCGCGGGCATGGAAGAAGTGAAGGGCACAAAGCACATCTTACGTCTTTCCACGAACTTGTTGATGACACAAATGTTATTGTCGATATGGCTTTGGCTGAAAATCCCGATGTTCCCGTATTCTTGTTGGGGCATAGTATGGGCGGTTTTACAGTGTCGCTTTACGGCGCAAAGTATGCCGATAAAAACCTTAAAGGACTTATCACAAGCGGAACATTGGTAAAAGACGAAATTCAGCTTATAAGCGCAGTTCCTAAAGGTTTGGATGTTCTCACCGCAGTGCCGAACGAATTGGGTGCAGGGGTGTGCAGTGTGGCAGAAGTGGTGGATTGGTACGGAAAAGATCCGTATAACGGAAAATCATTCACTATGGGACTTTGCTATGCTTTGTGTGACGGCATTGATTGGTTTAGTACAGAAATAAAAAATTTCAAATTCCCCGTACTTATCTTACACGGTGAAAAAGACGGGCTTGTGAGCGAGAACGACAGCCTTTTCTTCTTCAAAAATATTGCATCAACTGACAGACAAATTAAAATTTATGGTGAACTTTTCCACGAAATCTTCAATGAATATATCAAAGAAGAAGTTATAGGTGATGTTGTATCATGGATCAATAACAGAATTTAAAATCGTTTGAATATAATTTAATAATTTCACAAAATCTTTCAATAAATTGTGCGCGAGGGATTGTGCATAATTGCTGAAACAAATACATTAATGTGGGGAAGCTATGCTAACTAAAAATGCAATCGGAAATTTGAAAAGCCGTTATGTGGCGGTGCTAAAAAAATGTAATCTTTTAAATGTTTTCGGCTCGCTTGCCGTGGCAGGTGCGCTCACGCTTGGGATTGCTGTTTCAAACGCATATGCGGCAGACGGAGCATCTGCCACCAGCGACATAATAGTTAATAATCTTATTTCCGCAACAGGCGGCAATGGAAGTGGCTTTGACAACACGAATGGAAATGGCTATACCGGCGGTAGTGCTACTGCTTTTAACCCAGCAAGAACAAATACGCAATCGTATACAGTGCGCGCTGTTGGCGGCAATGGCAGTGACGGTAATGTTAGCAGTAGCGGTGTTGTCGGTTCAGGCGGATATGGCGGTATGGCAGAAGCTACAGGAGTTGAGTTAGCAGAAATTGTGAATAACAGCGGTAACATCACGGTGGAAGCAATAGGCGGTAATGGAGGTAATGGAGGAGATAGTTCAACTGCTTTTTCAGGCACAGCTGATGGCGGAAATGGCGGTGTAGCAAATGCTACAGGCATCCGTTCTACTGAAGCGATTGATAACAGCGGAGACATCACAGTTAAAGCAATAGCCGGTAAGGGCGGTAATGGTGGTGTTTCGAGTATCTCTAGCGGTAGTGCTAACGGTGGCAGTAGCCTATCTGCCAGAGCTATAGGGTTGTATTTACTGGGTGCAGACATGTCAGTCAGCAATAGCGGCACTATCACAGCCAGTGCCACAAACGGACAAGGCGGACAGGGCGGACAAACCTCTTTCGGTACCGGCAGTGCAGGTTTTTCGTCCCTAGGCAATGCTTACGGAATATATACCCATGAAAGGAACGGAAACATCAATAATATAGGAACAATTAATATTTCAAACACATACAACTCTTACGGTATCTTTGCAGGTGATGGAGATGTGAGCGGAACAATTATCAATAACCGCGGAAAGATCAATATTGAGGGAATGGCAGGTGCCACCACAAATGCTTATGGTATTAGAGTTGATAATACGGCGAGCAGTCCCGGCATTGTAACAATAAACAATTACGGCTATATTAATGTGGATACTACAGCTACAAACAATGCCGAAGTAAGTGTGCTCAATGGTGAGGTTTATGTAGATAATTATGCCACAAGCTTGCGCGATTATGCTACCTATGGCAATGTGTTTGATATTACAGGCGGAACAGTCAACTTTAATAACACTGTCTTTCTTGCTCGTATGGGCATAGGGGAAGGCTTTATGCTTGGGCAAGAATATTATGTCAGCGATATGGTTGACAACTCTCTTGCTGTTACAGGTAAAATAGCTTCTGTTGTGACGGACATACGCTTGCTTCGTGCCACACTTACGGGCACAGAAGCGCAAAGTCAAAGCATTGCGCTTTATACAAATATCAATGAAAACACAGATATAAGCTTGCAACAATCGCTCAACCAATTAAATACTGTATTGAACAATAACGATAGATTGGGCTTACAGCAATTTCTAAGCAACAATGGGGATTTGCTTGAAGATTTGGCAGACGAGTTGACCATTACCGATTTATTAGAACTCAAAATATATATTCAAGAACTTGTCGACAATATTCCGCAGTTACAAGAACTTATTGCAAGCCTCGACGACCCTATTCAAGAAGCGGTAACAGGCACGCCATCGTTTTATGAAGGTGATCCTGTTACAGGCACACCGCAATATCAAGAGAGTGATCCTGTTACAGGCACACCGCAGTACCAAGAAGCACCTGCGCCGGATGCACGTGAAGCGTATAGCCTTGAAGTTCAAGCAGAGTTAAACACATTAAACAGTACTGTGAATGGATTAATAAAAACACTGAGAACGAACACTGCTAATGAACTCTTTGCAGGTGCGCTGAAACTTTTCACCTCATCGACAAACCTCACTATTGAAGGTATAAGGACAGTTTTTGCTCAAAACCCCGGTTATGAACAAGGTCATTTAGGTTTTCAACTAGTCTATGAAGGTATTGACGATGTTCCTACCGGCATAGTCCTCAATGCTTCTGATGCGACAAGAGTAACACCTGAGTTTCAAGCTTTGCAAGAAGCCGTCATTGCTTGCTTTGAATATGCCACAAACTTTAGCACAGCACTTGAGGAGGGAGATGGCTCCCAAGTTAGCCTTACAGCGATAAATGAGGACTGGATAGAGTTTTTTTATGTAACTATACCTGCTTTCGTTCAAGGCACAATGTTTGAGGGTGCTTTTACCCCAACAGACACAAATTCTGGCACAAATTCAGGTTCGCAGGCACAAGGTATTGAGGGGCAAGATGTTGTGGTGAGCGATTTTGTCAATGATTTTGTGGACGGTTTTATTGCGCCGAATATGTCCGCTTCCGAACAAACTGCCCCGCAATGGAGTGTAAATATCTCCCCATACGGAAGTGCGAGCAATGCCGACACATCAAATGGCTCAAGCTTTGGTATAAGCGGCGGCATTTCACGCATTTTCAACGAGAAATTTACGGCAGGCGTACACTTTGACGTGAACTATTCCTCTTCAAATGCCGATATGTACGATACCGACAGCGACGTGTGGACAACTTCCCTTGGTGTGAACGCAAACTATAATATCAGTGAAAATTGGTATGTCGGCGGGCAAATCACAGGGGCAATCAGCCAAACCGACAGCGACTACGAAACAGGCGCTTTCACTCGCTTCCAAGCAAGTGATGAGTATAGCGGTTACAGCTTCACCACTGCAATCAATACAGGTTATCTCTTTGAAATTAATGAATATAACATTATTTCACCTGAAATCGGCTTGAGCTATGTTTATCAGCATACCGACAAGAACTCCATCGAATGGAACAATAACGGTTCATACATGAATGTCTATAACGATTCCATTGATTATTCCGCGCTTTACGGAACATTTAACTTGCGCTGGATTGGGCAATTTGCGCTTGAAGATCAGTCAATTTTGAAGCCATTTGTTTCAGTAGGAATCCGCCAAAACTTGACGGGTAACGCAATGGAAAGCGGTATAACATTTATGGATACGCGCTTTATTACGGAAGCTACCCCTGATTTAACTACCTTTATCGCTTCAGCAGGCTTGGAATGGATTTACGGTAATTTCTCTGTAAGTGCCAATTATAATGGCGCATTTGGCAGTGATAATCAAAATCATGGAGGCTCTTTGAACTTTAGCTATAGTTTTTAGGACATGTTGACACAAACGCCCTAACTATGCGCTTAGCGGTGGTGACGGTGGTGGTGGCGATGGTGGCATTGGTAAGGGTGGCGATGCCACAGCTTATGGCATATCTGCGCAAGGCGCTGACTTTGAGAGCGTGCTTGAATTTGCGGGCGAAAACTTCCCTGCTGTTACAAGTTCAGACTCAACCTCGCTTCTTCTCAATGCAGGGCTTGAAATGCAGATGA
>CAYJPB010000011.1:0-26827 GCA_964371955.1 uncultured Desulfovibrionaceae bacterium
AACCGCCTGTTTCCACACAGATTTCACGCATGATTGCAAGAGAAGCATCACGCATTTGCTGATATTCTCTATCCGTGAGAGTTTGCGCAGGAGCAACCGTTACAGAATCGCCTGTGTGCACGCCCATTGCGTCAATATTTTCAATGGAACACACAATCACGCAGTTGTCGTTCTTGTCACGCATAACTTCCATTTCAAATTCTTTCCAACCAAGCACAGATTGCTCGATAAGCACTTCATTTGTCATTGAAGCGGATAAACCGTCTGCAACGATATTTTCCAAATCTTCTTGGTTGTAGGCAATGCCGCCGCCTGAACCGCCAAGGGTGAAAGCAGGGCGGATAATAAGAGGAAATGATGAGGTTTTTACAATGTCACGAAGATCGTCCATTGTACGGCACACATAGGAAGTTGGAACTTTTAATCCAATATTTTCCATTGCTTGCCTGAAAAGATCGCGAGATTCGGCTTTTTCGATAACAGCGGCATTTGCGCCGATAAGCTCAACGCCAAGCTCTTCAAGTATGCCACTTTTTGCAAGTGCAAGTGCGGTATTTAAGCCTGTTTGTCCGCCAAGTGTCGGTAACAGTGCACAAGGACGCTCTTTACGCAAAATTGCAGCGACTGTTTCAGGCTCAATAGGTTCGATATATGTTTTGTCAGCCAATTGCGGATCCGTCATAATTGTTGCCGGATTTGAGTTTACAAGTATAACTTCATAGCCCTCTTCTCTGAGCGCTTTTATTCCTTGAGTTCCCGAATAATCGAACTCGCACGCTTGTCCGATAACAATTGGACCGGAACCGATAACCATAATTTTTTTTAGGTCAAGGCGTTTAGGCATTCTAACCCCTCTTTTTTGTTAGTAAATCTATTATTAGCACGTTTCGTGTGCTAAAATCTATTTTTAATACCTTATTATCACAGAAATTGCAAGTTTTTTTTATTCGCCAAAAATGATAGACACAAAGAGAGAATTTATATTTTACTTTTTATTTCATAAGCTTATGAATATATTCTACAGCTTCATTTACTTCAGCGGTATTGGGTAAATCTTCAAGAATAAGGTCTAAATACCCACGAGATTGAATAATGCGCCTTGCACTCTTGTAGTGGATATCGTTGAGCCAACCACCAAGCAGTAGCTTAAAATCATTCACATAGCGCAAATCAGAATAGCGTATGCTTTTTGCGAGCAACAATGATTGAATCACGTGCGGACTGACATACGGTTTGTCTTTCACGTGTAAAAAAACAGTATCGGCATCATCACTCCGATTAATGAAATTTTCTACCATGACACGCATGATATCGATTTTGTCCGCATCTCTCAAAACAAGACAAATCGGCAAATATTCATGGGGGATATTCATGGGAAAGTGTAGACGATTGTGCAGAGCAATTGCAGTATACACACGTTTTTTTGTGCTCAAATCAAGAGTGTCGAGAAAATGTTTTTCCTTAAAAACTTTCAAGCCTAACAATGCATGATTGCAGGATTTTGGATCGTGAAAAGTATTGTAGATACGCATTTGTTCAAAACGCCCGATATCGTGAAAAAGGCACGCAATGCCTATTGCGAAAAAATTTTTTTCATGCACATCCTGCGCAATTTCTTTACCGAGTTGGACAACATTCAGACTATGCTCTTTTTTTATGCGCATACTTGAGGCAATTGCCTCCATTTCAAGATAGGGGGAAACATATTCGTCAAAAATATCAAGATAATGCTGAAATATTTGAGGCATGTTATTCATCCGATGTATTCTTGTTGCCGTAAGTTAAGTTTTTTTCTTTAAAAATTCCTTTAGGTCCGAACAGAAAGCGTAAAAGCACGCCAATAACAAGAAATAACAGAAAAGTTATGATATAAATACTGATTTTTGATTGAAAAAATTCTTCCACGAGCTCGCCTTTTTATAAAAAGAATATTAGTACCTTACAAAAATGCTCTCAAAAAAGCAAGTGTTTATCACGCTTGCTGAAAAATTTAAATTAGACTATATTGTTCGTTGAAATTAGTTTTTATGGGTGAGGATTTATGTTTGCACATTTGCACTGCCATACGGAATACAGTCTGCTTGACGGAGCGATTAAACTCAAAGATTTAATTGCAAAAACTAAGGAATTTAATATGCCGGCGGTGGCAATCACCGATCACGGAAATATGTATGGCGCAACGCATTTTTACACGCAAGCCAAGGATGCGGGAATAACACCGATTATCGGTTGTGAAGTCTATGTAGCGCATGACCACACAGACAGAACGTCCGACGTTGCAAGGGTGCGACACCACTTGATTCTTCTTGCACAAAATAATATCGGCTATTCTAACCTATTGAAAGTAGTCACAAAAGGCGCGCTTGAGGGTATGTATTACAAGCCCAGAGTCGATATGAACATCCTCAAAGAGCACAATGAGGGTATTATTGCCCTTTCTGCTTGCATTGCCGGAGAAATTCCTCGCACTCTTCTTGGAAGCAATCGGCTTTTGAAAAGTGGTGGCACTTTTGACGAAGCTATTGAAATAGCAAATCGTTACAGCTCGATTTTCCAAGACAGATTTTATTTGGAAATTCAAGATAATACATTGCCTGAACAGCAAAAGGTGAATAATTTACTTATAGAATTGGCGGATAAAACCAATCTTCCGCTTGTTGCGACAAATGATTGCCACTACCTCACAGCGCAGGACGTGGAAGCGCACGATGTCTTACTTTGTATTCAAACGCAAGCAAAAGTGAATGATGCCAATAGAATGAGCTTTGATGCGAAAGATTTATATTTCAAATCACCCGATGAAATGAAGTATGCATTCAACCATTGCCCGCAAGCGATTTCAAATACACTTGAAATTGCAGAACGTTGCAAACATGTAGAGCTTGACTTAAAAAGCAATTTCTTCCCCGTCTATGACTTACCCGAGGGAATGACACTTGAAACAGAATTTCGTCGCCTTGCCGTTGAGGGTTTGGATAAACGCATTGAGCAACACCCGAGCAAAGAAAATCTTGATATTCCTGCATATAAAGAAAGATTGCAGGAAGAACTTGACGTTATTTGCGGCATGGGCTTTCCCGGCTACTTTTTGATTGTGCAAGACTTTATTAACTGGGCGAAAGATAACGATATTCCTGTCGGGCCGGGGCGTGGTTCGGCGGCAGGCTCTCTTGTGGCGTGGGCATTAAGAATCACAAATATCGACCCTATTCCTTATAATTTGCTTTTTGAGCGCTTTTTGAACAGTGAAAGAGTTTCCTTGCCTGATATAGACATCGATTTTTGCGAAGACAGGCGAATAGACGTTATCCGCTACGTGATGGATAAATACGGTGTTGATAAGGTTGCGCAGATTACCACATTCGGAAAAATGAAGGCAAAAGCCGTTGTAAAAGATGTGGGCAGAGCCATGGATATTCCCTATAAAGAAACGGATTTTATATCTAAGCTCATTCCTAACGATCCAAAAATCAACGTGAAAAAAGCCATTGAAACCGTACCTGAAATCAATGAACTGTATTCAAATGATACAAGTATCAGAAAGATGCTTGATATTTCCATGCGCCTTGAGGGGCTTTCTCGCCACGCTTCAACCCATGCGGCGGGGGTTGTTGTTTCCGATAAACCGATGGTGGAATATTTACCGCTGTATAGAGGAAAAAAAGACGAACTTGTCACGCAATACGATATGAAGATGGTGGAAAAAGTTGGGCTTGTAAAGTTTGACTTTCTTGGGCTTCGCACAATGACACTTATCCACGAAACATTGCAAAATATCGTCAACCAAGGAAAAATTCCGCCAAATTTAGACACGCTCCCTCTTGACGACCCAAATGTTTATGAGCTCTTTTCTCGTGGTGACACAGACGGAGTTTTTCAGGTGGAAAGTTCGGGCATGCGGCAATATCTACGACAGCTGAAACCTACATGTTTTGAAGATATTATCGCCATGAATGCCCTCTATCGTCCGGGACCTCTCGGTTCGGGAATGGTGGAAGAATTTATAAAAAGAAAACACGGCGAAGTGGAAGTATCCTATCCCGTGCCACAGCTTGAAGAATGTTTAAAAGACACATACGGCGTTATTGTTTATCAAGAACAAGTTATGCAAATAGCTCAAATTGTTGCAAGTTATTCGCTCGGTGGAGCGGATTTATTGCGCCGTGCCATGGGTAAGAAAAAACCTGAGGAAATGGCTAAAGAAGGCGTGAAGTTTCTTGAGGGTGCGGCAAAAAATAATGTGGACAAAGCCAAAGCAGAAGAAATATTTAAGCTTATGGAAAAATTTGCGGAATATGGCTTCAATAAATCACACTCCGCAGCATATGCGCTTATCAGCTATCATACAGCTTATTTGAAAACCTATCATAAAGTTGAATTTATGGCGGCTCTTTTGTCCAGCGAAATAGGAAACCAAGATAAGATATTGAAATATATCTCTTCTTGCCGAGATATGGGCATTGAAGTATTAGCTCCTGATTTACAAGTTTCCGGACACGACTTCACGCCACACGGAAATGCGATAATTTATGGACTTGGCGGCGTTAAAGGTGTAGGCGCAGAAGCGATTAAAGAAATTACTAGCGCGCGAACAGATGAAAAAACAGGAAAAATTAAAGAATTCCACTCGCTCTTCGATTTCTTGTGTAGAGTGAACTTGCGAAAAATCTCAAGAAAAGTTCTTGAAAGCCTTATAAAATCAGGCGCGTGCGACTGCTTTGAAGTAAGCAGAAATGCCTTGCTTGCCTCTGTCGATCTTGTCATTACGCGCGCACAGAAAAAAACAAAAGAAAAAAGCTCTAACCAACTATCATTATTTAGCCTTTTACCTGAAGAAGAAATTCCGCAATTGCCAAAAATCGGCATTGATACTCCTGACTCAGACCTACCTGAATGGGATGACGATATGCGCCTCAGCTTTGAAAAAGAAGCACTGGGCTTTTTCTTGTCGTCACACCCTCTTCAACCTTTCAGAAACGATTTTAAAAGACTAAATATTAAAGAGATTGATGAAATTGTTGACTATAACGACCGAGCCGAAGTACAAATTCCCATTCTTATCACCGGAATAAAAGAAATCATTACAAAAAAAGGCAAAAAAATGGCTTTTGCTAATGTGGAAGATTTAACAGGAAAGGCAGAAGTCATCTTCTTTCCTGACACGTATGCGGAATTTCACGAATTAATCCACTCCGATCAAGCTTTAGTTTTAAAAGCCACTCTTGACAAAAAAGAGGAAAAAGAAAAAAACTCACAAGAAAACAATACACAAGAAAGTCAGGACGAGGAAGAAACTGTCAAGGAAGTAAAACTACTTGGCGAAAGTGTTCGTCCTTTACTTGATGAAAGTAAAAATTGTGTTTCACCGCTCACTTTACATTTGACCAAACAATGCTTAGATAGTGAATGTCTTCAAGAATTAAAGGACTTACTTGTTCGTTTCAAAGGCTCAACTCCGACGCAATTTGCCTTTAATATTGATGATATATATTGTGAAATGCAACTCGGTGAGGAATACAATATTCTGCCGTGCCCTCAATTATTTAAAGCGTATTCAACATGGAAGTTTGATAAGGAAAAAATTTAATGCAGAAAAAACAGTCACTTTGGCGTTTGGCTGTGAGAGGAGATTTTTCTTCTGCTCATGCTTTGCGCCATTATCAAGGCAAGTGCGAAAATTTACACGGACACAATTACCATGTTGAAATGGTGGTTGAAGGAACAAAATTGTCTGATGATGTGGAATTGGTTGTTGACTTCAGCGTGCTAAAAAAAATTCTCAGAGACGCATTGGAAACACTCGATCATAAAAATATCAACGAATTTCCCCCCTTTGATATAATTAATCCTTCGGCGGAAAATTTGGCTCGCTACCTCTATCAGCTTCTTGAAAATATACTTGCAGAACAATTAAAGCACTTGCCTTATGCAGAAACCATACACCTATACGAAGTAAGCGTGAGCGAAAAAGCCGCTCAAACAGCCACATACAGAGAAATATAGACAATGCTCTATCTGCCTTTACATGTAAAAAAAGATGCGCAGAAATTTGCACAAAATTTTGACGAAGCGTGCACAATCTGTGGTGAATTACTCACTCTCACAAGCGAAAATGAAAAAGCTTATTTTGATTCTCTACACGGAGAAAATTTTGTGTTTTATGATTTAATTCTCCCCGAAAGAAATATTTATTATCCTGCAAATTTTGTGTACGGACTCTACATACAAAATAAAACATCTCGCTCACACTACTTGGAATATATGAATAAAGGTGCACTTTTTGGACTTTTACGCACACATAATTTTGTCATACGAGAAAGCTGTATCAGATTTTACGGCGCATTTGCGGCTGTGCTTGCCGCAAAACAATAAAGGAAGTATATGACATCACCTATTGATCTACAATCATTGATACAAACGCAAGAAACCCGCCATGTTTTCAAAGCCGGTTACGCAAGCCTTGCAAAAATTGCAACAAAGGCAAGAAGCGAGGGACGTTTTGTTGTCATCCTCACCAAGGACAGAGAAGAAAGTAACCTCATTCAAGCGTTTACGCAATTATACAGCCCGCTTTCTGCGCAAATAAAGAGCGAAGTCCACAAAAGCGATGCCACAAAAATAGCGGAAGAAGAAAAACTCCGCAAAGCAGAGTGGCTCACACTTTCGCCATTCTCTTTCCGCTCGCTCAATCGTCAAGGTTGGGCGCACAGGCTTGGTTCGCTCTACCGCCTTTCAAGCGCAGGAGGACTAATCTGCACAATAGATAATCTGATAGCAAAACTTCCGCCATTGAATTTTTTTGACGATCAAGAACTTACCATTGTCAAAGGGGAAGAACTAAGCCCCGAAATTCTTTTGGAACAATTGATAGATTGGGGCTATGAACGCGTGCCTATGGTGGCAAACAAAGGGGAAATTGCAAGGCGTGGTGACATTATCGATATTTTTTGCCCGAATTACGACAAAGCTTTGCGCTTAGAATTTTTTGGCGATACGGTTGAAGAATTGCGCCTTTTTGATACGCAGACTCAGCGTTCAACCGCTTTCCTGCAAGAAGCTGAAATATTTACAATTCACCCAATCAAGAAAAATAGCGAAGCCAATGTAAAAATGAAAGAACGTGTTATGCGTCTTTTCCAAAAAGGCTTTATTACAGAATTTGCCCAAGCCTCTCTTTTTAAAGGAATTGAAAGGCACGATTTTCGCCTTATGCCCGGACTTGTCTATGATGCGCCCACAACTTTGGAAGAATGGTTGCCCAAAAACACCTTATGGTTCTTGCCGGATTCGCAAGATTTTGAAGATGAAGTCAAGCAAGCGTATAGTCGCTTTAATTCAGCTTTAGATGAAGACGCGCAAGACAATGGCATTGAACAAAATGTAGAACTCGCTTTAAGGCAACCCGATTCGGTTCTCACATCTATAGAAAATCGCCCTAAGATTTATCTACAAAATTTGATTATGGGTGTCGACCAACAAGGCATTAATTTACAAGAGCGCACTTTGCGTTCGTACCAAGATTTATTCTCGCATGCCACAGATTATAACCGCCCGTGGCAACAGATGGTAAGCGCGCTAAAAGATTGGCAGAAAAAATATAATCAAGTATTTTTAACTTTCCATAGTGCACGAGGGCGAGATAAGTTTTTAAAACTTGCCGAACAAGACGATATTTTCCCTCAACTAAAATATTCTGAAAAAGAAAAAGGCTTATACGCGCTTGTTGCTCCTTGTTCACACGGGGCAGAGCTTGTATGGGAAAACTCTCTTGTTTTGCCGGAAGATATTCTCCGCCCTGAAAATCAGAATAATCGCCCACTCCCCCGTAAGTCATTTAAAGGCATGGATTCGCACGACACGCTTAGCCCGAACGATTTGCTTGTCCATCGAGATTATGGCTTGGGGCGCTTTAAAGAATTGATACGCCTTGAACTGAATAATACCGCAAACGACTATCTCCTTATTGAATATGCCGACGCTGCAAAATTGTATCTGCCTGTCGATAGACTTTCGCTTGTGCAAAGATTCAAAGGAGATACAAATCCACCGCTTGATAGACTCGGCTCAAGCGCGTGGACAAATTCCAAAGAAAAAGCAAAAAAAGCAATTGAGGCAGTTGCCGCGGACTTGGTTGAAGTGTATGCTTTGCGTAAAGTTGCGAAAGGATTTACCTATACACCAATCGGAGAAATGTACAGAGAGTTTGAAGCAAGCTTTGGATTCGAGGAAACCCCCGATCAACTCAAGGCAATAGACGATGTTTTAGCCGATATGGAAAAGCCTACGCCTATGGACAGATTAATTTGTGGCGATGTGGGTTTCGGCAAAACCGAAGTTGCCCTCAGAGCAGCTTTTAGAGCGGCAATTGACGGAAGACAAGTCGCCCTGCTCTGCCCCACCACAGTTCTTGCAGATCAGCATTACCAAACATTTCGCTCAAGGCTGTCAAACTTTGCGCTCAATGTTGGTTTACTCAACAGATTTGTGAGCAAAGCAAAGCAAACAGAAACGCTAAATCTTGCGGCAAAAGGGCAAATAGATATATTAATCGGCACACATAGGCTTTTATCAAAAGATGTAAAACTGCCTAATCTTGCGCTTTTGGTGCTCGACGAAGAACAACGCTTTGGCGTGCGCCATAAAGATAAACTGAAACAACTCAAAAAAAATGTCGACTGCCTCACACTTACCGCAACGCCAATCCCCAGAACTTTACAGCTCTCCATGTCGGGCATACGTGAACTTTCCGTCATTGAAACTCCTCCTGTAGAGCGCAAACCTGTGCTCACAGCCTTAGTTAATCGAGAAAAAAATCTCCTCAAGCAAGTATTGGAGCGAGAGCTTGAAAGAGAAGGACAAATTTTCTGGATATATAACAGAGTGCAAGGCATTGAAAAAGTTGTGGAATATGTGCAACACCTTGTTCCACAGGCTCGGGTAGGTGTAGCACATGGGCAATTACCTGAAAAGCAACTCGAAGAAGCGATGAATAAGTTTTGGCACAACGAAATTGATATTTTAGTGTGTACTTCTATTGTTGAATCGGGCTTGGATTTCCCCCGCGCGAACACACTTATTGTGGATCAAGCGCAAATGTTCGGGCTTGGACAACTCTACCAATTAAGAGGGCGTGTCGGACGAAGCGACAGGCAAGCCTATGCCTATTTTGTGGTGTCAAATACTGAAGCGCTCACACCTATTTCACGTGAAAGATTGAGAATTATTTTGGAATTAGACTACCTTGGCGCTGGTTTTCAGCTTGCTATGGAAGATTTACGCTTGAGAGGTGCCGGAAATATTCTAGGAGAAGTACAGTCGGGGCACATGTCACGTATCGGCCTTGATTTGTATCTTGAAATGTTTGAAGAAGCTGTTGCAAAACTGAAAGGTGATGAGCTAATCCGCACTGAGACTGAATTGAATATCGTCATTCCTGCTTATATTCCGGAAAGTTATATTACAGACAATCAAGAAAGATTGCGCTATTATAAGATGCTTTCTTCTGCACAAGATGCACATTTGCGCAATGAAATAGAACTTGAAATCCGTGATAAATTCGGTACACTGCCGCAAGAGCTGAATGTATTTTTAGCAATTTTGGACGTAAAGGAAATTATAAGTGCATTGCAAGCCGTAAAAGCAGATATTTTTGCAGACCATATCAGAATTTCTTGGGCTGATAATCAACAAACAATTAAACCTGATGTTATTTTACAATTTGTTGCAAGCCATCAAAATATTGTGAAATTATTACCACCTGCCGGAATTGATATCAAACTCAACGCAAAAATAGACACAGTCTCGGCTCTGCAAGAAGTAAGGCAGACACTTACACAACTTATGCACAACAATCGGAGTGAATTATGAAGAATTTAGTATATTTATACATATTGTTTTTTTTGATTACACCGGCATTTGCTCAAGAAACAGTTGAGCAGATTCCCGAAGAAAGCACGGAAGAACGTACATGGAGAAATACTCTTTCAGATGGGCTTCGTGCACTGAATATTAATATCTTGGACGATTATTTGAACGATTATCCGGCGGGCACGGTGGCGACTGTAAACAATACTCCTATCAACCTTCAAGAAGTGGAGAATTTATTTGATATGCTTTCTCCAAGCTATTCTGTGGAAAATTATTCCCTAGAGGGTGTCTTGGACGAATACTCTGTCTATCTTATTGAATTAATCAAACAAGAACTCATAAGGCAAGAATTGAATCGCCGTGAGATTATTGTAGATTACTCCGAGGCACAAATAATTGAAGCAACTATTCGAGCAAGCTATGGTGACGCAAGCTTTGAGGAAGAGGGGCTTGAAGGAATAGATCTTGAGAGCTGGCGAGGGCAACTGTACGCGAGAATTGAGCAAGAACATCTTCAAGATTTCTTGGCACAGCAAGTGCGTATAGATTCAGAAAATGTATTGGAATACTATGAAACTCATCAAAATCGATTTGTTATTCCGGAACGTTACACGCTTGTCATGTTTTCCTCTACCTCAGAAGAAGAGATTCAAAATGCACATAGTGCGCAGGTTATATCAGCCGAACAAGCAGAGGACTTTGATATTACTTTGCAAGAGGGAAGTTTTAGTTTGCAAAACATTCCAACAGAATGGCAAGAAGAGGTGCAACTTCTGGAAAATAATGAACTGTCCGAGATAAAGAATTACGAAAATGCTTATAGATATGTTGTGCTTATCAATAAAACAGACGAACATATTGAAGACGAGACAACAATTTTCTTGCAAATTGAACAAACATTACGTGATGAACAAACACAAATTATTTATAACACTTGGCTTAATTCCGCCATGCAAGAAGCAGAAATTTTTATTGCGGAAGATTTTTTACAAAGAATTTATAACCAATACTAAGGAGAAGAGATTTATTCTCAAAGAATTATGGCTGAACATACAGTTACAAAAATACGTGGCGCACGCCAGCACAATTTAAAAAATATTGATGTGGATATTCCACGAAATCAACTTGTTACCGTTTGTGGTCCTTCCGGTTCGGGTAAATCTACCCTCGCTTTTGACATTGTATACGCCGAGGGGCAAAGAAGGTATGTTGAATCTCTTTCAGCTTACGCGCGCCAATTCCTTCCAAAAATGGATAAACCGCTTGTAGACAGCATTGAAGGACTTTCACCTGCTATTTCACTCGAACAGCAAACAACGGCAAGAAATCCACGCTCTACAGTGGGCACAGTTACAGAAGTATATGATTTTCTTCGTGTATTCTTTTCTCGCTTAGGAAAAATGTATTGCCCCACGTGTAATATTGCCATTGAAGCAAGAGCTGCCGATGAAATTATCACAGACATTATGCAATTACCTGAAAATGCAAAGATATTATTGCTTGCCCCCCTTGTTGAGCTGCAAAAAGGTACGCATGTTGACAGATTTAAAAAACTCAAAGCCGAGGGATTTGTACGTGTGCGAGTCGCTACACAAGGCGAAAAAGCTCAGGTGTATACTATAGACGAAGTGCCTGCTCTTGATAAAAACAAGAAGCATACCATTGATTTAGTTGTTGATAGGCTTGTCATTAAGCCCGATATGCGTACACGCCTTGCAGATTCCGTTGAGCTTGCTCTGAAGTTTGGTGAGGGGCGCTTATATATCAGCGTTTTGGATAATGAAGAATTTCAAGAAGATATTGTTCATTCAACTTCTTCTGTGTGTCCAAAATGTCATATATCTTTGCCGACTCTCAGCCCGCAGCTTATGTCTTTTAACAGTCCACAAGGTTGGTGTCCGCAATGTTCAGGAATAGGAACAGTTGTCACTTTTGATGCGGAATTGATAGCTCCAAACAGAGACCTTTCTTTGCGTGAGGGAGCACTTGCACCACTTTCGCAACCATCAACGATTGAACGTTTACTGCCTGCCATGCAAGCTTTGGGAAAAAGGCATAAATTCACAGTGGATACACCATTGAAAGATTTATCGGAAAGTGCGTGGAAAGCCTTATTTCACGGCGAACCCGGGGGGAAAACTCGTTCAGGCGCATTAAAGCGTACAGGTTTTGGATTTAATCGTTCAACAATTACTGAATTTGAAAAAACAGCCTCGCTCAAAGTGTGGAACGGTGTGATGTATTACCTTGAAGAACGTATGGCACAATCTGATGCATGGGGTTCATATCTTTCAAAATATTCCTATGCAGTTGATTGCCCCTCTTGCCACGGTGCACGTTTACGCCCCGAAGCGCTTGCGGCAAAAGTGGATAACTTAAACATTTATGAATTTTGTTCTCTTTCTATTGATAAGTCTTTAGAATGGTTGAAAAGTCGTGAATTCAAAGGGCGTTTTGCCGTTATTGCCGAACCATTAATGAAAGAATTAACGCATAGACTTATTTTTATGCTCAATGTAGGACTTGACTATCTTTCGTTAGGGCGCACCATGACTACACTTTCAGGAGGAGAAGCACAAAGAATCCGTCTTGCTTCTCAACTTGGTTCGGGGCTTGTGGGTGTGACATACGTGCTTGACGAACCTTCAATTGGCTTACACCCGCGTGATAATCAGCGCCTTATTCAAACCTTGCGCTCCTTGCAAGATCGCGGAAATACTGTACTTGTTGTTGAGCATGACGAAGCGACTATTTGCGAATCTGATATTGTGCTTGAGCTTGGCCCCGGTTCGGGCAATCAAGGCGGAGATTTGGTATTTGCAGGAAATGTAAAAGATCTTTTAAAATCTAATTCCCTCACCGCAAAATATCTGCGTGCTGACTTGACAATTCCCTTGCCCGACGAAAGAAGAGAAGCGAAAGAATATATCACGCTGAAAAAAGTTTCCACAAATAATCTCAAAGATTTAGATGTTAAATTCCCCTTAGGCTTGCTCACTTGCGTTACAGGTGTTTCAGGTTCGGGTAAATCTTCACTTGTTATCGACACACTCTACAAGCACCTAGCCCTTTCTCAAGGCATTAAAATTGAGCAACCGGGCGTTTTGAAATCAATTGAAGGCATTGAAAAAATAGAAAAAATAATTTCAATCGATCAATCTCCCATTGGCAGAACTCCGCGCTCAAACCCAGCAACATACACAAAAATCTTCGATGAAATACGCACCATTTTTGCCATGACAACCGATGCCAAAAAACGAGGATACACCGCAAGCCGTTTCAGCTTCAATGTTAAAGGCGGTCGCTGTGAGACCTGTTCGGGCGACGGGCAAATTCGTGTCGAAATGCACTTTCTGCCCGATATTTTTGTCACTTGCGACACCTGTAAAGGGCGACGCTTCAATCACGAAACCTTAGAAGTGCATTATAAAGATAAAAATATTGCGGAAATTCTTGATATGACTGTGGCAGAAGCACGCGCTTTCTTCGAGAATTACCCCGCTCTTGAGCGCAAACTTTCTGTTTTGGAAGATGTGGGACTTGAGTATATTCGCCTTGGACAACCCGCAACAACGCTTTCCGGCGGTGAAGCACAACGCATAAAAATATCACGAGAACTTGGAAAAAAATCACTTCCCGGTACTATATACATTCTTGATGAGCCGACCACAGGCTTGCACATGCACGAAGTAGGAAAGCTTGTCACAGTCTTGCATAAGCTTGTAGATAAGGGCGCAAGTGTTGTTGTTATCGAACATAATACCGATGTTATTCTTGCTTCGGATTATGTTATCGATCTTGGCCCCGGAGGCGGAGAAAACGGCGGAACAATTCTTGCCGAAGGCACACCCGAACTTCTTCAGCAAAACCCACAATCCATCACAGGGCAGTTCCTTTTAGAAGAGCGCAATATCCGCATAAAACGTCGAGGAAAGCAAAAGTAAATGTTAACAGTGAAATGTGCGGCGTGTCGTCGTAAGCTATGGAAATATCAAAAGCTTGGACAAGGTGAGGTTTTGCGTTGCCACAAAGAGCGCATAAGCAAGATGTATGAAGTGGAAGAGCGCGACGGAAAAATATATTGCCCTTGCGGAAAAGTGCTCGGCATAGACAAAGATTCCTATTACAGTATGGTGAAGGGAAGCTTTACCTATGCCGGTACAAAAGTGAATAAGATGTAATAATTAGCTACATTATGAGAGATGAGAACTGCGTTTAATACCAAGTACCTTGTGTATCTAAAAGTATCTGTATAAACAAAGAAACCTTATTGATTTGAAAATGCTCTAAAAACATTCCTTGGCAATCTTTGTACACAATTCAGATTTATTGAGCGTATAAAGATGTATACCCGGTGCACCAAGCTTGAGCAATGCCTTTATCTGATCGATTGCGTATTGCGTACCCAATTCTTTCACGGCTTCATCGCCACCCTCTTTGTGTGCATCTTCAAGGGCAAAGTAAAGGCTTGCAGGCAAGTTTGCGCCGCACATGCTCATTGTTCGCTTTAATGAACCTAAGGATTGAATAGGTAAAATACCGGGAATTACTGGAATATGGATATTAATACCTTGCAGTGAATTCACCAAGGCAACATATTCACGCACGTCAAAAAATAATTGTGTCACAAAAACTTGTGCGCCTGCAATTGCTTTTGCTCTTGTGTAATGCTGATCGAGAGCAAATGTAGCAGATTCGGGGTGTGGTGCGGGATATGCCGCCGCCGCAATACCCATTTCAGGCGCTAATTTTTTAATAAAATGTATAAGATCTTCGGCATGTCTAAAAGGCTCTTGCTCCCAATCAATTATTCTATCTCTTGGGGGATCGCCACGCAATGCCAAAACATTATCAATATTTGCTTTTTGTAAGGCTTTGATAAAATCTGTAATCTTTTCTTTTGATGCGCCCACACATGTGAAGTGCGACATGGGCTCTAAGCCTTGCTTTTTTATCCGCGAAACAATTTCAAGCGTTGCATCTTGTGATGAACCGCCTGCGCCATATGTCACAGAAGTAAAAAGCGGATTAAGTTCTTTGAGTTTCTCTACAGTGTCGAAAAAATTATCCCACTGATTCACATCTTTTGGCGGAAAAAATTCCAATGAGCAAAAAGGCTTCTCTTGGCTATTTATCAAATCAACAATGCGCATAGTGCACTCCTTTATCTGTACTTAAATATTACTATATCAAGATATCTTTATATGTCAAGTAATTTTTCACCACAAAATTAATTTTTGCTCATACGTTTATTCATATAAAATAATATTTTCTATATTTTTATTTTTGAATCTGTTAAGCATAACATCGATTGCTTGTGGATTTTTATCAACAAGCAAGGCGCTTCTGTCCAACATATATGCAGATTCGCCAATAGTGCCGCTTCCTGCAAAGAAGTCGCATACCGTTTCGCCTTCATTTGAATGCACTTTAATAATTCTATCAATAATTCCGCGCGGTTTTTGCGTTGGATAGCCTGTTTTTTCTTTGCCGTTCGGGCTTACAATTGTATGCCACCACACATCAGTGGGAGTTTTACCTTTACTTGCTTTTGCAACGCCCACAAGTTTAGGTGCCATATAAGGAATACGGTCTATGGCATCGTAATTAAAAGTATAATTTGTGGGGTGCTTTGAATACCAAAAAATAGAATCGTGCTTACACGACCATTTTTTCTTTGATCTTGCACCGTAGTCATACGCCCAAATTATCTCGTTTTGAAAGCAATCTCTACCAAAAATTTCATCAAGCCAAATCTTGCAATAATGTGCCTCTCTGTAGTCGATATGGAAAAAAAGCGAGCCGTTCGATTTTAAGATTCTATACGCTTCTTCAAGTCTTGGTTTGATGAATTCTTCAAAATTATCAAATATATCGTCGTATGACTTTGTGCCCAGTTGCACAGTTTTATATCGCTTGCCCTGAAAACCCGTTCTGTCGCCATCGCTTGATTGCACAGTCGCTACTTGCGTACGCTTTTGCTTTTTTCCTGTATTAAAAGGAGGGTCGATATATATCAAATCAACAAAAGCAGAGGGAAGTGACTGCAATATCGGCAGGTTATCACTATGGTACAGCGAGATATTTTTCATTATTCAGAAACCTCTGCACAATTATTTTTTTTTACAAAATTATTGCTTTTTGGCTAGTGTTTGATTTTTTTGCGACTTTACTGTGCAGAGGCAAAAGGCACAAAAATCAATCACTTAACGGCAAAAACGCGGTTTTGTCTATTCTTGATTTTTGGTCGAATTTGTCTTACAAATTCTCCATGAGCCCTCCACAATGAATTGTGTAGAGGTCTCTATTTACTTCACTTCCAAAAGCAAGAAGCCATTCTTTCCATACTTAATTTGATAAGTACCTTTTGCAAAAGGAGTTTTTTCATCGTGGCACTTTTCGTTATTCACACTGAAAGCACCGCTTGCAATTTTTCTCTTCGCATCGGAACGGGAGGAGGCAAGCCCCGCATTTGCCAAGAATACAGGAGGTAAACTTTCCTCGCCTTCTACGCATGAAAATGTAGGTGCGTCTTCTGGGAATGTGCCTTTGGCAAAAACAGCATTAAAGCTTTGCTTTGCTTGCATTGCTGCATCTTCACCGTGGTAAAGCGTAACAATTTCAGCCGCTAAGTCTTCTTTAGCTACTTTTGGATGAAGCTTTCCTGTCTCGACATCATTTTTCAATTGTGCAATTTCTTCAAGGCTTTTTGCGGAAAGTAATTCATAATAGCGCCACATAAGTTCGTCGGAAATAGACATTGTTTTTCCGAATTGGTCTGTGGCACTTTCGTCAATACCGATATAATTTCCGTAAGATTTTGACATTTTGCGCACGCCGTCAAGCCCTTCAAGCAAAGGTAAAGTAATAACGCACTGCGCTTCTTGCCCATAGCCGGTTTGCAACTGACGCCCCATAAGAAGATTGAAACGCTGATCGGTTCCGCCCATTTCCACATCAGCTTCCAAGGCAACAGAATCATAGGCTTGGCAAAGAGGATAAAAGAGTTCGTGCAGAGAAATAGGGCGCTCTTCCTTGTATCTTTTTTCAAAATCGTCACGCTCAAGAATACGTGCAAGAGTCGATTTTGAAGCAAGGCGAATCATATCAAAAGATGAAAGCGCTCCAAGCCATTTGGAGTTGAATTCAACAATTGTTTTTTCGGGGTCTAAGATTTTGAAAAGCTGTTTCTTATAAGTTTCTGCATTTGCGGCAACCTGCTCGGGGGTGAGAGCAGGACGTGTTTCGGAGCGACCGGATGGATCGCCGATAAGCCCTGTAAAATCACCAATCAAAAATATTACTTGATGCCCCAATTCTTGAAAGTGACGCATCTTATGCATAACAACAGTGTGCCCTAAGTGCAAATCCGGCGCGGTGGGGTCAAAACCAACTTTTACTTTGAGCGGTTTGCCCTTTAAAATTTTCTTTTTGAGATCTTCTTCATTAATTAAATCTACAATACCGCGTTTAATAAGCTTTAATTGACTTTCTATATCTACCATATTTTATTCCCATATATAAACAAATTATTTTACAGCAAATTCTTTACATATCTTTAAGTATTTGTCAAATCGTATGTCACAGACCTATTCAAATTTTCTTATCAGGTGTATAAAATGGCAAGAGTTGACAATCGCGGAAATAAAGTGCATTATACTTTTAATCCTTGCACAAGAGCATAAAAAATTACTCTTGGCAAAATTTTGAGGAGGATATTTGATTATGTTTTTTGGAAAATCTAATTTTGTAAAAGCTTGTGTTTCTGCAACCTTATTACTTTCAATGGCAAGCCCGGCACTTGCTGAAACCATCAGAATCGGTGTTGGTGGCGCACATTCAGGCGAACTCGCATCTTATGGCTTACCAACTTTGAACGCAGCTCGCTTGGTTGCTGACGAGTTTAATGCGAATGGTGGCGTGCTTGGCATGGAAGTTGAAATCGTTGCCGCTGACGATCAGTGCAAACCTGAACTTGCTCCAAATGCTGCAACAAGCTTGCTTTCTGAAGAAGTTGTTGCTGTTATCGGTATGATTTGCTCAGGCGCAACAAAAGCTGCTGTGCCCATTTTCACCGATGCTAATATCATCACAATTTCACCATCTGCAACAACTCCCGACCTTACATTATCCGGTGAAAATACAACATTTTTCCGTACAATCGGACACGATCTTACTCAAGGCGACATCGCCTCTGAATTTATAGCAACTGTAGTACAACCTACTAAAATCGCTTTATTACACGACAATGGCGAATACGGTAAAGGTTTTGCAGAAAGCGTAAGAGCAAATATTGAAGCAAATTATCCTGAAATCGAAATCGTTTTATTTGATGCCGTAACTCCCGGTGCCGCAGATTACTCAGCCGCTGTTCGTCGTATCGAGCAAGAAGGCGCAGAATTCTTGGTATGGGGTGGCTATCACCCTGAAGCTTCAAAGATCATCAACAATATGCGTGATCTTGACTTCAATATTCCTCTCTTAGGTCCCGACGGCTTAAAAGACAATACATTTATCACAACAGCCGGTGAAGCTTCTGAAGGCGCATACGCTTCTGGCCCTGCCGACACAGCTAACCTTCCTGAAAGTGTTGCCGCCGCTACCGCTCATGAAGAAGCTTTTGATGCTGCTCCGGGTGCGTTTTTCTATAACGCACATGCCGCAACAACCGCTCTTTTGAACGCTATCGAAGTTGCCGGCACAACCGACACTGATGCAGTTATGGAAGCTTTGCGCTCTGAAACTGTTGCAACAACCGTAGGTTCAATCAGCTTTGACGATAATGGCGATGCAGAAGGCGTTGCTATGAGCATTTTCCAAGTACAAGACGGCGTATTCGTTCCTGTATTTACTAACTAATACTTTGTAAACATTGCAATGAGGTAAGGCTTTTTGCGAAGTCTTACCTTGTTGTTTAGAGTAATTTTGCGAAATAAAAGGGCTTCTCATGGATTGGCAGTATTTTTTTGAGATATTTTTTTCCGGGCTTACACGCGGAAGTATTTATGCCTTGATTGCACTTGGCTATACTATGGTTTATGGTATTATTGAACTTATCAACTTTGCTCACGGCGAAATATATATGATAGGTGCATTTATCGCTCTTGCGGCGGCTAATATCTTAACATTGATGGGCTTCGAGCCTGTTCCCATTCTTATTATGTCTGCTTTTGCCGCTATGGTATATTGCGCCGCGTATGGATATACTGTTGAAAAAGTTGCGTATAAGCCACTGAGAAGTGCGCCTCGTCTTTCTCCTCTTATTTCGGCAATCGGTATGTCTACATTGTTGATGAACTATGTAGGACTTGCACAAACCACAGATTTTATTCGCTTTCCTCGTTTGATTCCTGATCTGCCTTTCCTTGATTACTTTGGCGGTATTATGCGGCCGAGTGATTTTATAATTATCTCAACATCGGCACTTGTTATGCTTTGCCTCACCTTGTTTATTCAAAAAACGAAGGCTGGAAAAGCGATGAGAGCCACGGCGCAAAACCGTAAAATGGCAATGCTTCTCGGCATTGATGCAGATAAAATTATTGCAATCACCTTTATTACAGGTTCGGCACTTGCGGGAATTGGCGGAACGCTTATCGCTTCGCATACGGGACAAGTGAGCTTTGGGCTTGGCTTCTTGGCAGGATTAAAAGCTTTCACCGCCGCTGTTTTGGGCGGAATCGGATCTATTCCGGGAGCTATGCTTGGCGGATTGGTGCTTGGACTTGCAGAAAGCTATACTACGGGTTATTTCTCAGGAAACTATGAAGATATTTTGTCGTTCTCTCTTCTTATTCTTATATTAATTTTCAGACCTTCCGGCTTGCTTGGTAAAGCAAAAGTACAAAAGGTTTAGGGGGAAGAGAAATGAATATTATGACTAGATTAAAAAATGCAATTGTCGCAAGTATATGGTTCAGCCTACTCGCCTTTCCTATCTTGGGTTTACGCTTCGATATGGACGGGCAACCCATTTATTATTGGGATAGAATGAGCATACTTGCTGTTTCAATTTTCTTTGCCTCTTTATTGTGGCAACTCTATTTCAATAGCGAAAAGAAAGTGCCCGGATCACAGCAAGGCGGCTTGCACGCTTTGAAAAACTCTATTACAGAAGTTTCCTCAAAGAAAGGCGTGCAATATTCTGCAATATTGGTAGTTTTTGCCGCATTTGTTGCTATGCCGATGGTAAGCTCTTTATATACTGTGACAATTTTTTCCTTGGCGCTAATATATGTAATGCTATCACTGGGCTTGAATATTGTTGTTGGTCTTGCAGGACAGCTTGTTTTGGGCTATGCCGCATTTTATGCTGTAGGTGCATATACTTACGCTTTACTCAACATGTATTTCGGGCTCTCTTTCTGGGTATGTCTCCCCCTTGGTGGACTTTTTGCCGCGCTTGCGGGTATTGCACTCGGCTTTCCCGTGCTTCGTCTCAAAGGTGACTATCTAGCCATTGTTACCCTTGGTTTCGGCGAAATTGTAAGACTTTTATTGACAAACTTTTCCGACATCACAAATGGTGCACGCGGCATTTCAAATATTCCCCGCCCTGCTTTCTTTGGTGTTGAATTTTCCTATACGCAATCGGCAATGTATATTTACTACATCGCGCTTGGTGCAACAATCGTCACAATTATCGTTGTAAACCGCTTGAAAAACTCACGCATAGGTTTAGCCTTGCAAGCGATGAAAGAAGACGAAATCGCCAGTGAATCAATGGGGATTGATTTACGCAAAACCAAACTTATGGCATTTGCCCTCGGTTCATGCTGGGCAGGCTTTGCGGGTGTAATTTTGGCGGCACGTAACTCATTTGTAAACCCTGCAAGTTTCACATTTATGGATTCTGCAATGATTCTATCAATGGTGGTTCTCGGCGGAATGGGTTCCATTTGGGGCGTGGTTATTGCGGCACTTGTGCTGAATCTTTTGCCCGAATATTTACGCGCCTTTTCCGAATACAGAATGTTGATTTTCGGCGGATTAATGGTACTTATGATGATATTCCGTCCGCAAGGCATGGTGCCCAGCTCAAAGCGTAAATATACAATTTCACCCTCACTTTTAGATAAATAAGGATAATCCATGAAAGATACTGTACTCTCCGTGCGCTCATTATCCAAAAACTTTGGCGGATTGCGCGCATTAAACGAAATGCAAATGGATATTTACGAGGGCGAAATCGTTGCTCTTATCGGCCCTAACGGCGCAGGAAAAACCACATTTTTTAACTGCATTACAGGCATTTACGTTCCCACTGAAGGCAGTGTGGAAATTTCACTTCCAAATAAAGGCAAAGAATCACTCATCGGTGTGAAACCACATGAAATCACCAACAAAGGTATGGCGCGTACTTTCCAGAATATCCGTCTTTTCCCCACAATGACTGTGCTCGAAAACGTGATGATCGGTCGCCATTGCCGCACAAAATCAGGCATTGCAAGCGCAATATTTCGCACACCCTTCTCACGAAAAGAAGAGCGTGAGTCCATTGACAAAGCTTATTCTTTGCTTAAAGAACTAAACCTACACGAATTTTGGCAAGAAGAAGCGCGTAACTTACCTTACGGCGCACAACGTCGTCTTGAAATTGCAAGAGCTTTGGCAACAGAACCAAATATTCTCTTGCTTGACGAGCCTGCCGCCGGTATGAACCCGCAAGAAACACTCGAACTCAAAGGGCTTATCATTGACATACGTAAAAAATTCAACCTTTCAATCTTGCTTATCGAGCACGATATGAAAATGGTTATGTCGCTTTCAGAACGTATATACGTCATGGAATACGGCTCATTGATTGCTGATGGCACCCCCGAAGAAATCCGCACTAACCCGGCCGTTATCAAAGCCTATCTTGGCGAAGAGGATACCGAATAATGCTTGAACTTAGAAATATAAACACTTTTTACGGCAATATTCATGCTCTGCATGATGTTTCCCTTTCCATTCCGCAAGGATCCGTCGTTTCACTTATCGGTGCAAACGGTGCAGGCAAAACAACCACTCTTATGACCATCTGCGGCGCAATAAAGCCAAAGAGCGGTGAAATTCTTTACGAAGGCAAGCCAATACACAACCTCAAGCCAAACGCCATCGTATCACTCGGTATTTCTCAAGTGCCCGAAGGTCGCCTTATCTTTCCCGAACTCACTGTTCTTGAAAACCTTGAACTTGGTGCATTCTTAAGAAACGACAAACCTGAAATCAAAAAAGATATGGACTATATCTTCTCACTCTTCCCTATTCTTGCACAAAGAAAGAAACAGCAAGGCGGAACACTTTCAGGTGGCGAACAACAAATGCTTGCCATTTCCCGTGCTATGATGGCGCGCCCAAAACTTCTTCTTCTTGATGAACCCTCACTCGGGCTTGCTCCTATTATCATTCAGCAAATCTTCTCCATCATAAGCAAGGTAAACAATGACGGAACTACTGTTTTTCTCGTCGAACAAAACGCAAACCAAGCGCTCAAGATTGCAAACCTCGGTTACGTTATGGAAAACGGGCGCATAGTCATGCAAGACGATGCTGAAAAGCTCCTTTCCGATGAAAATGTAAAAAAAGCATATCTGGGTATGTAAATTTAATTACTTACATGCTTTGATATAAATTATAAATTATTCTACTCTAAAAAAATATAATAAGGAAAATAATAATGGAAAAAAAACTTTGTGTTATGCCCGGTGATGGCATAGGTCCTGAAATTATGTCACAAGCATTGCTTGTATTAAAAAAAATTGAAGGCAAATTTAATCATAAATTTACTATTGAAAAAGCATTACTTGGCGGAGTCGCCATCGACACAACAGGTTCACCGCTTCCGCAAGAAACAATTGATGCATGTAAAAAAGCTGATGCCGTGCTTCTCGGTGCTGTTGGCGGCGAAAAATGGGATAACATCGATCCTGCCATTCGTCCTGAAAAAGGCTTACTTGGCATACGCAAAGAATTGGGTTTATTTGCAAATTTACGTCCTGCCCTCCTCTTCCCTGAATTAGCCGGTGCTTGCCTTCTTCGCCCCGATATTGTTCAAGAAGGGCTTGATATCATGGTTATTCGTGAACTCACAGGCGGAATTTATTTTGGTAAACCTGCCGGAGTTGAAATGCGTGATGGGCAAAAAGTAGGCTTCAACACAATGGTATACGGCGAAGACGAAATCCGCAGAATCGGTAAAGTTGCTTATGAAACTGCACAAAAAAGAGGGAAAAAACTCTGCTCTGTGGATAAAGCAAATGTACTTGATGTTTCCAGATTGTGGCGTGAAGTGATGATAGAACTCAATAAAGACTACCCCGATGTTGAGCTTACACATATGTATGTTGATAATGCCGCTATGCAATTGGTGAGAGATCCTAACCAGTTCGACACAATTGTAACAGGCAATCTTTTTGGTGATATTTTGTCAGACGAAGCCGCTGTTATTACCGGTTCAATCGGTATGCTCCCCTCAGCTTCATTTGGTGCACAAAATCCTGCACTCTATGAACCAATCCACGGTTCTGCGCCGGATATTGCAGGAAAGAATATGGCAAACCCCTTAGCAATGATACTTTCACTTGCAATGATGTTCCGCTATTCATTTGCCTGTGAAGAAGAAGCTTTGTGTATTGAAAATGCCTTTCAAAAAGCTTTGCAAGAAGGCTATCGTACAGCAGACATTATGAAAGAGGGAAAAACTTTGGTTTCCACAAATAAAATGTTTGAACATGTTGTAAATAATATATAGTCAAAATAAGCAGTCTTTTGACTGCTTTTTTGTACATAAAGTAATTTGAGATTTCTACCCAATTCATTGTGTGAAAACTCATTTTGGAGGAAGATATGCCCAAAGAAATAGAAAGAAAATTTTTACTTAAAGATACTTCGTGGAAAGCAATAGTAAGAGAAAAAAATATTTTGGGCATATTCCTCAAACAAGCCTATCTTGTAAACGCAGAATGGGGCGTTGTTCGCCTGAGGCAAGCAGGCGAGAAAGCCTTTATCACAATAAAAACACGCTCGACAACAATTACAAGAGATGAGTTTGAATACGAAATCCCCTTAGAACACGCACAAGAACTTTTTAAAACTCTCACACATCTCACCTATATTGAAAAAGTACGCTATAAAATTCAGTATAAAGATCATGTGTGGGAAATTGATGAATTTTTAGGGCATAACAAAGGATTGGTTGTTGCTGAACTGGAACTTACGTCAGAAGACGAAAAATTTGAACTTCCTCCGTGGATTGGTGAAGAAGTTACAAAAATCAGCAAATATTTCAACTCACAACTTTCCGTTGTGCCTTACAAGTAACACGTAAGTATAATACAAGCAGATAGCATTTTGCATAATTTTTCGTCAGGCGAAAAACTTGAAAATTATTTTGAAATTTGCTATATTTATATAAATTAATGTAGAGGACTATATATGAGCAGTGACAATAAAGAATGTACACAATGCGGGACATGTTGCCGAAAAGGCGGCCCCGCAATCCATGATAAAGATTTACACCTATTGATAGACGGCGTTTTGCGCTTGGAAGACCTTATAACTTTTCGCCCCGGTGAATTTGTGCGTGACGAGTCCATGCAAAAAGTTGTGCCCCTTGAAACAGATACTGTGAAAATTGCACCTGCAATCAATGCCACAGAGCATGATTGGTCTTGCAGATTTTTTATCAATGATTTCAATACATCAGCTTGCGCCTTGCACGGTAAACACCCTGCCGAGTGTAGAGCACTCTATTGCAAGAACCCCGAATTTTTGCTCGCACTTCCCGCTGATGGCAGACAGTCACGCAAGCAAATTATAGAACATACGCAATCGCCGCCGTGGTGGCTTGAACTTATCGATACACATACTGAAAAGTGTGACCTTGGAAAAGTTGCAGAGTGTATTGTAAAAATCGACGAAGATCCAAGCGTAAAGCAAGAACTTGTTGAAATAATTGCTTTTGATAATTCGTTCCGTGAACTTGTGCTTGAAAAAACTGATATATCCCCTGAATTGCTACCATTTTTATTTGGCAGACCCCTCTTGGGACTTATGCACCAATTCAAAGTAGAAGTATTCAAAACTGACAGTGGGCTTCTGCTCAGAAAAGCAGGTTAACAATGATTGCATATATTGAGGGAAGATATTTAGAACAAACGGAAACCTCCGTCATTGTCTTGACCGAGGGTGGTGTCGGCTATGAAATTTTTGCGCCAAGCCATGCCCTTGCTCAGCTTCCTGCTCGCGGTGAAGTGGTAATTTTTTACACCGTGCACGTTGTGCGTGAAGATGCCGCAGAGCTTTTCGGTTTTCCTACATGGGACGAAAGACAAACATTTCTTATTCTTACCTCAATCAATCGAGTGGGCGCACGCACGGCAATTTCTATTCTTTCCACGTTCAGCCCAAATGAATTGCGCCAGATGGTGCTCGATAACAACAGCCTTGCCCTTACGCAAGTTTCAGGAATAGGCAAAAAATCCGCTCAGCAAATTTACCTTGATTTACAGTATAAATTACAAGGCAGTGCAAGCGCAGGACTTGACTTACCCACCACAGAAGCCAATCAAGTGCTTACCGACACAATCGCCGCACTTGTTAATCTTGGCTATCAAGAAGAAGAAGTGCGCCCCGTCATCAAAGAAATTCTCAACGCCAACCCCGATTATGATGTCACGGCAAGCATACGTGCATGCCTCAAACAGCTTGCACAAAACAAACAGGGATAGTCCATGGCTGAACACGGCTTTTCAGAAGAGTATATCCGCCCACAGCGCCTTGAAGATTTCATCGGGCAAGAAGAATTGCGTGCAAACTTGCGTGTCTATATCGACGCCGCAAAAGAGCGAAATTCAGCAATCGACCATCTTCTTTTTTATGGTAATCCCGGGCTCGGAAAAACCACGCTCGCTCGCATTATTGCTTCGGAACTTGGCGTAAACCTTGTCACCACTTCAGGACCTGTTCTTGAACGTTCGGGCGACTTGGCGGCTATCCTCACAAATCTCAATAAAAACGATATCTTATTTGTTGATGAAATTCACCGCATGCCTATCAGCGTAGAAGAAGTGCTCTATCCTGCTATGGAAGATTTCAAGCTTGATCTTGTTATCGGGCAAGGTCCTGCCGCACGCACGGTGAAGCTTGATATCGAACCTTTCACCCTTGTAGGCGCAACCACACGGTTAGGACTTCTTTCCTCACCTTTGCGTGACAGGTTTGGCATTATCAACAGACTTGAATTTTATACTCCGCACGAGCTTTCTTTAGTTGTCGCCCGAGCCGCGCGCATTTTCAACATTACCATAGACGAGCAAGCCACTCTGGAAATCGGCAAGCGTTCACGCGGTACACCCCGTATCGCAAACCGCCTCCTCCGCCGTGTGAGGGATTTCGCTTTCGCCGCCGTGAAAGATTCGGCAAAAGTCGCCCACATTGATGTAGAAATCACCCAAGTTGCCTTAAAAAGGCTTGATATCGATGAAGAAGGACTCGATTCTATGGATAGGCATATCCTTTCCGTTATCATCAATCATTACGATGGAGGCCCCGTCGGCGCTAAAACCCTCGCCGTCGCCGTTTCAGAAGAATTACGAACAATTGAAGATATTTACGAGCCATACCTCATTCAATGCGGTTACCTCAAACGTACCCCTCGTGGACGTATGGCAACCGAAAAAGCGTACAGGCATTTAAAAGAAAGGTGGTTAGGATAATTGGGGGAGGGGAAACCATGCCTTGAAAGGCAAGTTTTCACATCCCCCAAGCCCCCACCCCTTCCTTGCTAACTTTTTAATACCATCGCTCCAAACTTTATAATATAAAAAGTTCAGGGTGGCGATGGGGAGTATTTACTCATAAGTTTACAGTGATTATAGTAAGTGAATATTGTAATGAGAACATCGGTCGCCACAGTGAAACTTGAAAACAATCATAAAACATAAAGAGACCGTATTAAAAAGTTTGTAAGGAAAGG
>CAYJPB010000012.1:0-14470 GCA_964371955.1 uncultured Desulfovibrionaceae bacterium
TAGCGGTAATGTCGTCCACCTTACGTTGTACCCACACAAAAGCCCTATCCATCAAAAAAAGTTCTTGTAAAGTTTCTTCGCTGATGTCAATAAATTCAGCAAGTTCACGCGCTGAATTGAAAGGATCTGTCATAATGCGGGGGTTTGCGTAAATAGAACGCACTTCAATACTACGAGCAAGCGCAAGCCCGTTTCTGTCATAAATTGTGCCTCTTTGCGCCTCAACCATTTCTGTATATGAATGTTGCCTTCCTGCTTGTTGCGCAAGATATGGCCCTTCTATAATTTGAATATAAAACGCGCGAAACCAAATTATAGCCCACGCAAAAGCAAAAAGAGAGGCGGCAACAATAAAGCGCCCTCTCGACCAGTCAATACCTGAAAGATGTGAATTAAAAGTATTTTTCTTTTGTATCTTGCTTTGTTGTGCCGAAGAAATATTTTTCTTTGTCAAAGGACTTCGTGCCATATATAAACCTTTTATATCTTTATTGATTTTCTGCTTCTTGTACATGCTCCAGTATCAAAGAAGCTGTTGGGGGCGGCGCATCAATCTGTAAACGGCGCACTTGCCCTGTGCTCGGCAAACCCATGCCGATTTCTTCGGCTCTTTGACGTAATTCGTAAGGAGAAAGCAAGCGTGCGTGCTCAATTTCAAGTTTTGTGGAAAGTTCCAATTTCTCTTCAAGCTCGTTTTGCAATTGACGGCTTTGGTAGAGCAAGTCACTTTTTTCTAGGCTTATCCATATCGCCGCAGGAGCTGATATTCCCGTGATCAGCAAGGATAATATCACAGCAAGAAGCCAAAGCCCCACAGGGTTTTTCAATTCTTTGAAAGTGTAAATTTTTTTCATATACCACCCTCTAGAGAATACATTCGGCAATTCTTAATTTTGCACTTGCTGCTCGTGGATTGCTTTGTATTTCTTCTTTTGTAGGCAATAAAGGCTTTTTTGTTATCAACTTCATTTCCGCTTCGTGCTTGCACACACACACGGGAAGCTGTTTGGAACACAGGCAATCCGTCGCCCATGTTCTAAAAGTATGTTTCACAATTCTATCTTCAAGAGAATGAAAAGAAATTATGGCAACTCGTGCCCCTGTATTCAAATAAGGCAAAAGCTTTCCTAAAAACGACTCAAGCTGCTGCAATTCTTCATTTACCTTCATACGTATTGCTTGAAAAGTGCGTGTTGCCGGATGATTACGCGCTGTTGCACGCCACTTTGCGGGGTATGCATTAAAAACAATATCAGCAAGTTCTTTTGTTGTTTGAATAGATTTTTTCTGTCTATAATCAATTATTGCGCGCGCAATTCTTCCTGCTTGCGGATCTTCACCGTATTTCGCAATGATATTTTTTAATGTGTCAAAATCAGCTTTATTCACAAATTCTTCAGCACTTTTTTCTGTGCTTGTTGCATTCATACGCATATCGAGGCGAGCGTCGGCATGAAAGGAAAAACCCCTTTCAGCCACATCTAACTGCAAAGATGATACCCCTAAATCCAGAAGAACGCCGTCAAGCTTTGTGCAAGAAATTTCCTCAAGCACTGTATCAAAATCAGCATAGGTAGAGTGAGCTAACACTATAGACTTATTATATGTTTCAAGATTTTCTTTTGCACGCGAAAGCGCATCGACATCTCTATCTAAGCCGATAAGGCGAATCTGCCCTTCTGCTTGTTCCAGTATTGCCTTTGAATGTCCGCCAAGTCCGAGAGTTCCGTCCAAGTATGTACAATTGTGACGAATATTCAAACCTTCAAGAACTTCTTGTTTTAAAACTGAAATATGTGTTGCGTTATGCGCATTTACAAACATGGCGTATTCCCAAAAATTACGTATTATTTCTCAAAAAATTATTTATTAACTTTACATAAAGTCTAAAAAATGTCAAGAAATCCTTAACACAAAAGAAATAATAGCATTAATTGATAAAGAGTTGTATATTGTATCAAAGGTTTTTTGCACTTTTTACACAAAGGAAATACTATGCAATTGATAAAATTATTCTTTATATTACTTATGTTTGGCATAAGTGGTTGCGCCGTCTCACACAATAATTCGGAGAGCGCAGGTAACCCCATTCAAGCACAAGGTTTTGCTTTGGATGAAATAGAAGCGCCAAATCCCGCTATTTCAGACCCGCTTGAGAGCTACAACAGAGCAATGCATGGCTTTAATGATTTTGTGCTTTTAGATGTGATAAAGCCTGTACATCAAGGTTATGGTACCGCAATGCCCTCTACTGCACGCAGCGGTTTAGCAAATTTATCCGATCACCTACTCACCCCTGTTCGCTTAATCAACAGCATTTTGCAATTAGATTTTGGCGGAGCAAGCGTTGAACTTGCACATTTTATTGCAAATACTGTCACAAGTTTAGGATTGGCTGATGTTGCAAGCAGAGAGGAAGCAAATTTCTACTATAATCCCGATGCGTATGATTTTGGTGTCACACTTGCTGTATGGGGTGTTGGCGAAGGTCCTGTGGTTAATTTGCCTTTCTTTGGCCCAAAAACATTGAGAGATTGCGTTGGTTTTGCAGGTGATATAGCTATGGATCCGCTCACATATGTCACACCTCTGCCTGTAACATTTGCAAACGGCGGGCTCACTTTCAATGATATTGACACAATATACACCCCCTATGAATATATTGCTACCCGTGCAGAAGATCCTTACATTGCCACTCGTGATGCTATTGTTTTACGAAGACGTGCCCTTATAGAAAATCATATCAATAATTTGCGATAGAGACTCTTTTATTTCTATACTTTTCCAATTTGAAAAATTTGCTTTGTAAAAACAAAGAACTACATCTTTACATCTCCAATGAAGCATATAAGGTTTCCAAAGGAAATTATTTGCTTTGGCGTGCCACAGGCGAATATAATCTTTGTCAACATCATCTTAGAAAAATATATATTAGAATAAGAACTACGCTTAAATTGGGTAAGAAGATTAACTTGACGAGTCGCGCTCTTCACGTATATACAGAGAGAAACAAGTTTGATACAAAGGATATTTTATGCAAAAAAAGAAAGCTACTTTTTCTACGCTTGACGCAACAGAAAAGGTTAAAATAGTGAGAAATCTTCTCAAAGAACAGAAGGCGGAAAATATTTTTTGTCTGGATATAAAAAATATATCACAAATGACTGATGTTGTTGCAATTGCAACTGCTGGAAGTTTACGCCATGCAAAAGCTCTGGCAGACAAGCTTGCAGAATTGGCAAAGAAAGAAAATTTTGAATTTTTACATACTGAAGGCTATGAAAGCGCACAGTGGATTCTTGTGGATATGAACGATATTGTTGTGCATATTTTCCAAGAAGAGTCTCGAAAAGTATACGACTTAGAATCACTTTGGACTGAAGCTACCGAAATAAAAGAATAGTTCTATTTCATAAGAAAAAGAACACATTGAAAAACAGCAAGCCCGATGATAACATGCACAAGAATATACAGCATGCTTATCATCGGACTTTCAATAAGTAAAGAATGAGCTTCGTGCATCATAGCAGAAAATGTGGTAAATGCTCCTAAAAATCCGGTCAAGCAGATTGTTCTGTACGCAGGCGGAATATCGAATTTAAGACTGAGTGCGTATACAAAGGCAAAAAGTGCACAGCCGATAATATTTACAATTGTTGTTCCCCATAAATAGGGAAACACAAAGAATTTATTGAAAAAAGAGCTGAGAAGATAACGACACAGCGTTCCTAAGGCGCCAAAAAGCATAAGCAAGCAAAGTTGTATTGTGTTCATTATTTCTCCCTACTGATTTTTAATAATCCCTTGACCATGTTAGCGCACCTTGTGAAGAGTCCGTACCGATACGCGCCTCAACATCTATATTTGTTGTGAGTTCAACTTCAACACGCAATGAAGTTTCTTCAATGCTTTGCTCAACACCAATATATACGGTATCTGCAATAAATCCGCCTGCTTCAATGCTTGCTTCACTCAAAATATCGCTGCTTGAATCTTCGTTTTCTATGGAGTTAAAACGTAGCACATCAAGCCCAAAAGCTTCTCTGGTTGCATTGAGCACATTGAGCTGGTTTAGCTGAGGTGAGAGAAGTTGTGCGGCAGTAGTGCCGACTTGCAAGGCTTCAAATTGCCCTAAATCTGCAAGCGGTTTGCCGAAAAGCATTTGAGCTATAATTTCATCGGTAGGCAGTGGCGGAACACTGGAAAGTTCAAGAGTTATATTGCTGCCGACACCGGAAATACTCACAATACTGTCAATACTTCCTGTTGATCTTTCAACATTTATATTGTAAATAGGCGAAGCTAAATCACCTGTGAAAGATATTACCGAGCGGGTAAGTTCAAACTCATTTCCAAGAAAATCAAATTGCCCTGAAAGCGGTTCGAGCGATCCAAAAGCAAGAGGGTTGGATAAAGTACCAAAAACGGTGAGTTCTCCTCCCCACACACTTTCAAGCCCCATGCCGGACACACTGAAATTGTCGGAAACATCGATTTGAATATTTATGAGAGGATCGAACAAAGTTTCAATTTCTTCGTCAATTCTTTGCCCTCGTTCTTGCAAATTACTGACTATTCTGACATTTTCCAAATTTGTTATGCTCGTGCCGCCAAAGTCTGAAAACACATATCCACCGCTGTTTACATTCAATTCGCCGGTAATAGAGGGATTTACCAATAAGCCACTTGCAGCCAATTCACCACTGAGGGAAACAAAAAGATCATCACTCTTGATAGGAGAAAATGTATTGATAACACCTCTCATATCAATAAAATAGCTTTCGTCTTCTAAAAATATTTCCGCATTCACAAGCACAGAATCGCTTTCAATGGAGGAATTGGCAGAAGAGCTTCCGTCGCGAGCGTATAACCTGATGAAACTACGTTCCAAACCAAGATCTGCCTCCATATCGATATCTGAAATAACAAGTCCAAGGGACGAATCTTCAAAAATTCCTTTTGCAATAAATGCTTTCCCCTCAAAGTTCGGCTCTGCAAGCGTTCCAAAGGCATTGAGCTCTAAAGTTGCATTTCCTGTCAGCGTTTGACTCACAAGAGGAACAAAGTGCCAAAATGTTGATAAATCGCCCTCCCACAAAGTGTGTGCCGTAAAAGGAGTGTTCATGTCAACAATTGCCACGCTGTTGAAATTCAAGGGAATATTTATATCTGCTTGAAAGGGTATTTGCTCGCTTGTACCCAATTGTGCTCCAAGAATGAGTTCATTATTTTCTATAACCCCCTCGGCGTTAAACTGAAATAAATCTCGGCGCGTTATTTCAATATCTTGTAGCGAAATAGCTACATCGCCTTGAGGTGAAAAGCGAGAACCGCTGATATCAAGATTGAGGTCCAACGCTTTTGCCACAATGCCCATGTCAAAATAATAGTCAAAAAGCGGAAGAGGAAGCGTTGACTGTAGACTTAAATCAAGTGCTTGATCGTCTAAAAACAAGTCAATATCTGCATTACCCGAAACATCTTCTTGCACAATAGCTAAATGTATATTTTCTATACTGATACCATTGGCATAGGAGATACGTGCATTTTCTTCAAGAAAAATTTGCTGATTTGCAGGTATAAAACTGAGGCTAAGATTTTCAAGTGCAATTTCAGAATCAAACGGTTTATAGCTCACTTGTGAGTCAAGAGAAAAGTTTCCGCTTGTTTGGAGTGAAATTGCTAATGCATCTTCTTCGGAAAGAATTGAAATTGTGGAACTGTCAAACAAAACTTGTGGAAGAAGCGCAGATATTTCTTCTACACTTTGTAAAGAGGGAGTGCGCAAGCTTGCGTTTATACGAGGCAATATATTTTCATTCAATTGATTGAATTCGCTCAACTCAGCATATAATTTAATGTTATCTGTTTGGAAGTTCTGGTAAAGAACATCAAAAAGCTTTGCATCAAGTGAAAGAGCGTCTTCACCTAAAAAGGCGATAGATGCATTTGCACGACTGATTATAGGTAAAGTGTAAGGAAGCGCTTCATAGATAAAATTGGGTATATTTAAGGAAATATCAAGATCGCCGTCCAGCATAGCAACATAATTTCCCATAGCTGCTTCCTCATAATTGAGAGAAAATATCGGGCTTTGAGCAGTAAGATTGTCTAGCTCCAAGGCAGTATTTTCAACTCTTATATTCTGCACATCAACATAGACATCACTTTGCAATTCAACGGGGCTTGTAAACAGAGATGTAAGATCGAGGCTTTCCCCAAAAAGATCAATATTTCCCAACAGATAAAATTCATCTTCTACATTAATTTGTGCATTTGCTTCAACGACTGCTTCGAAAAGATGCCCTATAGTGCTTTCACCCTCAACAGGAAGGCGTTCAAGGGGGATTTGTGAAAAAGCCAAGTCGTTAACATAGGCATTTGCCGAGGCATGCATATCAAGTAAAGAGCCCCAAAAGTCCACCCTACCTTCAATTTGTCCACGAATATACGGTGTGACGGCATTCAAATGTCGTATATGGAAAAATGCTGTGGAGTGTTCGTATATACCCGATTCTACATCTAATGAGAAAAAAGGAATTGTTATGTCAGCTTTACCGCTTCGCATATACGTATCGATAAATTGCACGTCTGTACCGTTGAAAGAAAAGTTTGTTGAGAGCAGTGGTGAAGTTTTTTTCTCTAACCACAGGATACCGGAAAGTTCTGTATCTGCTGTGATTTCAACAGTCAAGGGATGTTCTTCATCCATCGGGAAACGGTCTGCTCTCACAAAAGCTTCTGCACTCAAATACGCGTTTTCAATCAAGGGAAATGTTCGCCCCCATATCCTATCTTCAGCAATAATATCTACATAAAATTGCTTTGGCGTATACACAATAAAAGCTTCAACATAGCTGTATCTTTCACGAACAGTCACGTTAAAAGTTGCTTTATTTCTTTCTAAAAGCGCATCGGCATGCACGTCAGCTAAAAGACTGATAGCAAAATCTTCAAGCGCCATTACCTCGCCTGCAACAAAAATATCTGTAATATTTATATTTTCAATGTATATTTTTCCAAGTGGAAGCGGCACAACCACATTTGGCACAATCCATACTGAATTGCTGTCTGTTTCGTCTTCGTTGTCGTCACGCAATTGAGGGTTTCTGTAATAAGAAACACCGTCTATTGTGATTTCAGGGATAGTTACTTCGCTAAAAAAATCTATAATCTGAAAAGGTCTTAAGTCAATAAAAGCATCATTGACGGCAAGCCATGTGCCGTGATCGTCTTTCAAAAGCAAGTCTTGTATACGTATACCATCTTCCAAAGAAAATTCGCCTACTTCCAGCGAAAAACCGGACATATCATCGGGTGAAAGGCTTTCTAAAATATTTTGTGTTGTTTTTGTAAGCCAATCAGTACCGCTTTCTGTGCGCAAAAACAAAGAAAATGAAAGAAGGCTGACAACAAGTATTAATGCAATACATTCAATAAATATAAGTAAAGCTGCAAGAATTGTCGCAAAAAATTGACGAAGAGACAAGGGCAAAAAAAACAATAAGAGTTTCATGCCGCTTGTGTGCGTCAGATAAAATTTACTAAATATATTCATATATTTTACTCGAGTAAAACTATAAAGTTAGATGCGAAAAGCCAAGGCGGATAATCAAAATGTCTGCCCTATGCTTATATATAGTTGATATTCGCTTATGTCAAGCGTATAAGATTCATCCATGGGAAATGCCACATCAAAACGCACGGGTCCTATGGGCGTTGAGTAGCGCATTCCAATCCCTGTTCCATATACAAAATCTAATGTAGGAAAAGAAGTGTCATACACATTTCCAAAATCAAAAAAAGGAACAACTGAGATAGCATCAGTCACCTTATAGCGCAATTCTATCGAGCCTTCAAAAAGCGAAATTCCTCCGACGGGATTTTCATATCTATCTTCAGGGCCGACTTCTTGATAGCCATAGCCACGTATTGAATTTCCGCCACCGGCATAGAAGCGCAGTGAGGCAGGAATATTCGCAAGATTGCTGGGGTAGAGCGAGCCGATTCGTGCACGCGCTGCAAGTATAAGTTTCTTTTCTTCCATCAATTCAAAATATGTAGCGACGTTCAACTCAGCACGAGCGAGCGTAAAATCTTCAACATAATTGCCCGTATAAGGGCCAATATTAACATACAGCGTGTAGCCGCGTGAAGGATCAAAGACTGAATCGGTATTTCTTCTGGTATATTCTAAGGGTATACCTACAAAATAATAGTCAACGGAGTGATCGTAATCACTGTCTTTTTCACGTCCTATTTCCGCTTCAAGCGAATAAGAAAAGTGTGAATTTTCAAGCAATCCCTGTTGTAAAGGCATATCAAAACCCACGTCAAGTGTTGCAGAATTTACCTCATACGCATCTTCTATTTCATTTGCAAAGGTGAGAATAGCATTAAAATCTTGCCCTGAAAAAATTAAATCGGGTTTTATAAAAGTGATTCGTGCTTCTTGCAAGTCTTTCCAAAGCACCAATTCAGCACGCAATTTCTCCGCCTCGCCAAAAAGGTTTCTGTGTTCCCAAAAAAGTTGTCCGCCAAGCTCACGGGTTGTGTCATAGGTTATTCCGCCCCCCCATGTTCGTGCAAACCCATCGGAAAGTTCCACAATTACATCGAGGTACATGCTGCCTTCTTGCGGTTGAGCCGCACGTACATCGACATAGGAAAATACGCCGATAGCCAACAGTTCTTCTTTGAGTTGCGTCAATTTGAACTGATTCCACACATCGCCGTATTCCCATGTTTTCACAGTTTCGACATATTCAAGGGAAAGTGCGTCACTCCCCCGTATTTCAATCGAGCCAAAAAGTTTGAATTCTTGCGGATTAAAATTGATTTCCGCCTCAAATTGATTTGTATCTTCCACCGCAAAAAAGCGAGAGCGAGTTATTTCCGCAAAAGGATAGCCTCGATTATGAAACCACGGTGTGAGTTGATCTAATGCTTCAAGAACATCTTCTGCAGTAGCAACTGCATTTTCTTCAAGCCCGAAATAATACAAATTTTGCGGAGCATCTTCGGGGCGTACAATCTCAAGAGGAGAATTATTGAGAGATTCCAAAGGCACAGTTATACTATCCATAGACTGTGCGTAACTGTCGTGATAAATAATATCTGCCTGAGAGATTGTGTATTCTTTATGCGGATCGAGTTCAATATTTATTATTATCGGAAATGATTGATAATTTATTTCCGTGTGCACTTCGCCGGAATAATAACCGAATGACTGCATTATCTGCACGGCTTCATTTTCGTCTTGCTCTACCCTTTTTTCAAGCGTAAATTGCTCGGCCGGAATATTTCTTTGCATAGCAAGCAATGAACTTCTTTCCAGCGCAATATCGGCAAGTTCGGGATTTTCTTCTGACGAATACAAAACAATATAGGGCAATAAATCTAAGGTAAAGAGAGGCTGAAAATTTTCCACTTCCATTCCTGCGGGCACATTCGGCATTTCAAGCCCCTCAGTGGAAATATGCACATCTTGCGCATGTGAAATTGCATTGCCATTAAAGCTTTCTTCCTCTTCACCCGAACCAAAAAGTGTATCTAAGTGTAGAAAAGAACAGCCCGAAAGCAGTAAAGGAAAAAAAAGTAGTAAAGATAAGACACGCAAATCTTTATATTTCTCTCTTTTTCTTTCACTGTACTGCATATTTTTCTCTGCCGATTTATTTATACATTGAAGAGGAAGTGCATAACATCGCCGTCTTGCACTACATATTCTTTGCCTTCCGTGCGCAATGTGCCGCTTGCTCTACACGCACTTTCAGAACCGTGTTTTATGTAATCTTCAAAAGAGATTACTTCGGCACGAATGAAGCCTCTTTCAAAATCTGTATGGATAATGCCTGCGCATTGTGGAGCTTTTTGTCCGATTTTATATGTCCATGCACGCACTTCTTTTTCACCTGCTGTGAAGTAGGAAGCTAGACCAAGAGTTTTATATCCTTTATGGATAACAGCCAATAATCCGCTTTCAGTTACGCCGTAAGATGACAGCATTTCTGCTTGATCTGTTTCATCAAGCCCTTGCAATTCTTCTTCAACCGCCGCACATATTTTTACAATTTCACAATTTCTTTCTTTTGCAAGTTGTTCTAATGCTTTATAGTAATCAGAATCGCTAGAAAGCCCGTTTTCATCAACGTTAGCACAATAAATAAAGGGTTTTGCCGTAAGAAGAGACATTTCACGCCATTCATTCAAAAAGTGTTCGTCATCGGGCAAGGCAAACTCTTTTGCCAACTTACCTTCATCGAGTGACTTTAGAAGATCGGCGCAATACTCGGCTGATTTTAATGCCTGCTTATCGGTGCGCATACGTTGAAGTTTTTCATGGCGCTTGGTAACTGTTTGAATATCAGCCAAAATAAGTTCTGTTTCAATGGTTTCAACGTCTCGTACAGGGTTGACGTTTCCGTCTACATGCACAATATTTTCATCGTCAAAACAGCGCACAACTTCCAAAATCGTAGAAGTTTCTCTAATATTTGCCAAAAATTGATTTCCTAAACCCTCACCTTTGCTGGCATTTTTTACAAGTCCGGCAATATCAATAAAATCAACACTCGCGTTTATTACTTTTTGCGGATTAACGAGTTTAACCAATTCATCTATACGTGTGTCCGGCATCATTACTGTTGCCTTATTTGGTTCGATTGTGCAGAAAGGATAGTTCGCTGCTTGTGCGTTTTGCGCCTTTGTGAGCGCATTAAATAATGTAGATTTACCAACGTTGGGCAAGCCTACAATTCCAATACTCAGTGCCATGTGTCCACCTCATTCAAATTTCGGGTAGTGTACCGCTTTCATAAAAAAGGTCAAGCAAATTTAAAATAGGGTTCACCCTGCTCCCACGCCATTCTAATTTGCTGTCAAACTATTTTTTTGATTGGATAGTGACATAGATTATATTCGCCTGCGGCGCGCCCAAAGGGGATAATCCCCTTTGGAAACCTTATTCGTTTTTATGAATAAACAAAGCTCATATTTTGCTGTTATTGTTGAATATTTTTTTTCAAATTAGAATAGCGTGACCCTACTCCCACATGTTATTAACGCTTTACAATAATTTTTTTGAAAGATATATTATTTATACATTTCAAATTACATTAAGGAATCAACATGAGAAAATTCAAGCGAGAGCGCAAAGATCAAGAATTTTTTGAACAAGTTTTTACACAAGCAGAGGAGCTTTTTCTTGCAATAAACGATATAAATGCGCCCTATATTATTCCTTTAAATTTTGTACATTACAATAATTCATTGTATATACATTGTGCAAACGAAGGCTATAAACTCGATTTAATAGATAAAAATCCGCATGTTTCTTTCAGTATGGTGTGTGATGTGGAAGTTTTACCCGATATATCAACAACCGCCTATAAAAGTATTTGCGGAAGCGGCTTTGCAAAATTAATCGATAACAATGAAGAAAAGCAAGAAGCTCTACGTTTGATTGCACACAAATATAAAGCGAATTGCCCCATGCCTACACCGCAAAAAGTTTTCGAACAAACCGCTGTTATTCACATAACAATTGAGCAATTAACCGGTAAAGAACGAAAAAAAGACTAAAAAAATTATAGCACTTTGCCTATTGTACAAAGTGCTATAATTCAACATTATAACGAAGTGTTTACATACCTAAGGCTTTTTTCACGCCTGCTCCGTATGCAGGATCGGCTTTCGTGCAATTGTCAATATGTCTTTGCTTAATGTAATCGGGTGCGTCTCCCATTGCTCGGGCAGTATTTTCAAAGAGCACTTGTTTTTGCTCGTCGCTCATCAATTGGAAAAGCAAGCGAGGTTGTTCAAAATAATTATCATCGTCTTCACGATAATTATAGTGAAGTCCGTCACCTTCAAGTTTCAATGCAGGTTCTTGCACTTCGGGTGATTCTTTCCATTCATTATCGCTATTTGGCTCATAATGCGTGCGTGCGCCAAAGTTTCCGTCAACCCTCATCTGCCCATCCCTGGGAAGGAGTTGGCAGGAGTTTTTGGGGCATTAACTGGAATAAGGTGATGGTTCACGCCAAGTCTGTAGCGCTGTGCATCGGCATAAGAGAAAAGGCGGCCTTGCAACATTCTGTCCGGAGAGAAGCCAATTCCCGGCACAACTGCGGCAGGGTTGAAAGCAGCTTGCTCAACATCGGCAAAATAGTTTTCAGGATTTCTATTAAGTTCAAAATAGCCAACTTCGATGAGCGGATAATCTTTTTTACGCCACACTTTTGTGAGGTCGAATGGATGATATTCGTATGAATCTGCTTCTTTTTCAGGCATGATTTGCACAAACATTTTCCAACGTGGGAAATCGCCTTTTTCGATAGATTCAAACAAGTCTTTTTGATGGCTTTCTCTATCCTTGGCTATAATGGCTTCTGCTTCGGCATCAGTAAGATTTTTTATGCCTTGCTGAGTAACAAAGTGGAATTTCACCCAGTAACGTTCGTTTTGTGCATTGATGAAACTGAATGTATGACTTCCAAAGCCGTGCATGTGGCGATAGGAAGCAGGAATACCTCTATCACTCATCACAACTGTGATTTGATGGAGTGCTTCGGGCAACAATGTCCAGAAATCCCAGTTGTTTTTTGCTGAGCGCATATTTGTTTTTGGGTCACGCTTAACAGCATGGTTTAAATCAGGGAATTTTAGAGGATCGCGGAAGAAAAATACAGGCGTATTATTTCCGACTAAGTCCCAGTTTCCTTCATCTGTGTAAAATTTTAGAGCAAAACCGCGGATATCTCTTTCGGCATCCGCCGCACCACGTTCGCCTGCAACCGTTGAAAAGCGTGCAAAAAGTGGAGTTTGCTTGCCAACTTTACTGAAAATATCAGCTTTTGTGTATTTTGTTATATCGTGAGTAACCGTGAAAGTTCCGAATGCGCCGGACCCCTTTGCGTGCATACGTCTTTCGGGGATTACTTCTCTGTCAAAATGCGCCAATTTTTCAATAAGCCACACATCTTGTAAGAGGATAGGGCCACGCTTTCCTGCGGTTAAACTGTCTTGGTTATTTCCTACAGGAGCACCATTCACCATTGTAAGTTTCTTGTCAGACATTCTCTTCTCCTAGCGCAAACGTAAAAAAATCGTTTGCCGTATTTAGATTTTTCAAAGGCTGTAAAGCAATAAAAACAACTAAAACAATAATACAAGAGAAAACCAATTATTGAAATGATAATTAATCCTAATAAGAATGTCAAGTATAATTTATATTTTTTAAAATATCTTTTAATTTTTCTACAAGATATTATAATTCAAAGCTTAATAATATGTTAATCACCCCATTTGCATTTTTTGATTTTACTAAAAAAGGGCAATAAAGTTTCTCTGTTTGAGAAATCCTATTGCCCGTCATAGCAGATACAACTTCTGTCAGCTTTCTAGATAGCATCTACTCAATAATTGCGCCTGTTGAAGCGGAAGTGACTGACTTTGCGTAACGTCTTAGAAATGGAGAAACAAGTTTATCGGCTTTTTGCAGTGGTTTGAAGTTTTCACGACGTTTTGCGAGTGTGGCTTCATCCACTTTCAATTCTAAAATACGATTATCAATATCAATAAAGATGATATCACCGTCTTCCACAAGTCCTATAATGCCGCCCTCAGCCGCTTCCGGAGAAACGTGCCCGACTGCCGCTCCTCTTGTACCGCCTGAGAAACGCCCGTCTGTGACAAGAAGTACGTCCGCACCGAGTCCCATACCTGAGATAACGGAGGTTGGGGTGAGCATTTCACGCATACCCGGTCCACCTTTAGGCCCTTCATAGCGGATAATCACAGCATCATTTTTCACAATTTTTCCACCCAAAATCGCCTCTGTGGCTTCTTCTTCACTGTTGAAAACTTTTGCCACAGTTTCACGTTTACGCATTTCGGGCGCCACAGCGCTTTGCTTTACAACAGCGCCGTTTTCAGCAAGATTACCTTTTAATATTGCAATTCCACCCTCTTGCAAATACGCATTGTCGAGCGGACGAATAACATCTTCGTCTAAAACTTTTACTTTGGTTACTTCCAAAATTTCTTTCAAGTTTGCGCCCATAACCGTCATTACATCGGTATGCACCAAATCTTTTTCTGCTAATCTTGCCATAACAGCAGGAATTCCGCCGGCTGCATGCAAATCTTCAATATGATACGCTCCTGCCGGAGAAAGTTTGCAAAGGTTTGGCGTTTTCTTGCTCACCACATCAAAAACATCGAGGTCGATATTCAAGCCTGCTTCCTTAAAGACAGCAGGGAGGTGAAGCACGGTGTTTGAAGAGCCGCCAAGCGCCATATCAACGGCAACTGCATTGTAAGCCGCTTTTTCCGTAACAATATCACGAGGTTTAATATTTTTTTCTAAAAGTTCCATAACTTTTGCGCCCGCTTGTTTTGCAAGACGTATACGTGCCGCATGGATAGCAGGAACGGTGCCGTTGCCGGGCAATGCAAGCCCAATAGC
>CAYJPB010000012.1:14548-26675 GCA_964371955.1 uncultured Desulfovibrionaceae bacterium
TTCGGAGATACAGTTCATGGTATTCGCTGTGAACATGCCTGAGCACGAACCACAACCGGGACACGCGTGCTCTGTAAGAGCATCAAGCTCTTCCATGCTCATCTCACCGTTTTTTACCTTGCCCACAGCTTCAAAAACCGTGATTAAATCACTGCCGTTTTTACCTGCAAGCATTGGTCCGCCTGAAACGATAATTGTTGGAATATTGAGGCGTAAAGCTGCCATAAGCATACCGGGAACAACTTTGTCACAGTTTGGAATAAGCACAAGCGCATCAAAAGGGTGTGCCGTTGCCATAATTTCAATACTGTCGGCGATAATTTCTCTTGAGGGCAAAGAAAAATGCATGCCTGCATGGTTCATTGCAAGCCCGTCGCACACGGCAATTGCAGGAAATTCCAGCGGAGTTCCGCCTGCTGAGCGCACGCCTGCTTTCACAGCTTCTGAAATTTTATCCAAATGTATGTGGCCGGGCACAATTTCATTCGCCGCATTACACACGCCAATCAAAGGACGGCGGATTTCTTCATTTGTTAAGCCCGATGCATGAAGCAAAGAGCGGTGAGGTGCTTTCTCAAAGCCTTTAGTCATAATTTCACTACGCATATTTTTCTCCATTTTTTGTTTTTTTGATAGGATAAATAATGTATACTTTATTTTACAAAACTTGCCTAAACGCAAGTGATTGTTTTAATGTTTCTTTATCCATAAATTTCACCTCTGCGCCAAGCGGTATCCCCTGTGCCAAGCGTGAAATTTGAACTTCGGGGTATCGGCGAGAAACCTGCTCTCGTATATACGATGCCGTGGCTTCCGCCTCCGCCGTCGCTCCAAGTGCAAGCACAAGTTCCGTCACTATGCCCTCATCAAGAATACGGAAAAGCCTATCCGTTTCAAGCATACTCCTTTCTGTTGAGCCGAGTAAGCCACCTAAAATAGCGTATTTGCCATTATAGAAGCCGCCCTCTTCAATGGTGAGCATACTGTCCCACTCGTTCACAAGGCAAAGCATGTTTGCCAATCTTTCGGGATCGGTGCAGATTTTACACGGATTCGTGTCCGAAAGCGCTCCGCATTGCGAGCACATATGAAGTTTATCCCTCAGCTCAAAAACATTCTTGCCAAGGCGCTTCACTTCCGCTTCGCTCCACTGCAAAAGCGTCATAGCCATGCGCATGGCAGATTTTTGACCAACACCCGGAAAGTGCGCGAATTGGTCAATAATTGCTTGAAGCGACTCCGGAATATTATTATTCATTTTTTTTTGCCTCCGGCAATTCCTTTCTTTGCCTCCGGCGGCCAAAGAGGGTAACCCCCTTTGGAAACCCTATCACTTTTTTCTACGAAAAAAGGAATAGAGATTTCAAAAAGGATTTCACCTTTAGCGCACGTAAACAAATTATAGAAATTTTTCAGCCGATGTATCTTTTTGTTTATCGAAACTTTTCCCATTGCCACCATAGAATTTCAAGATTAAGCATTGTAATAAATGCGGTGGTTATAAAAAGTTTTGATGAGGAGGGATGGTAAAGGGGAAAGCGAATCCTATACCAATTCCTTGAATTTATTTTTTAATTCGTTAATCTTTGCCATAGCCACCTCAAGCTCAGAAACTCTTGCTTTATCCGCTTCAACAAGATCGGCAGGTGCGTTTGCCACATACTTTTCATTTCTGAGTTTTCCGCTGAGCATTGTGTGTTCTTTTTCAAGTTTTACAAGCTCTTTTTCAAGACGGGCAAGTTCGGTATTGAAGTCGATAGCGTTTTCAAGGAAGACAATGATTTCCGCTTTTTTCACAATTTGAGAAGCGGAAGCTTTCGGAATTTCTCTGCCGTCGTCAAGAATAAATGTCTCTACTTTTGCCATAAATGAAAGCCAGCCACGAGCAGAATCAAGCAGATTTGCTTGGTGCACATTTTCGGGCTTCACAAGAACGGTGAGTTTGAAACTTGGATTTATGTTCAACTCTGCGCGTATTGTACGAATTGCAGAAATGGAATCTTGAATAAAGAGCATGTCTTCCATACTATCTTTCTTGAGGCAGAGAGGGCGAGATTGCGGATACAATTCTGTTGCGATATCCTTGCCCTGATTTTCCGGTAAAGATTGATAGATTTGCGCTGTGATGAATGGCGCAATTGGGTGTAATAAAAGAAGATATTCATTTAAAACGAGATTGAGCACTTCTTGTGCTTCTTGCTTTTTTGCGCCCTCTTCACGCAAATCAGCTTTCACAAGTTCAAGATACCAGTCGCAAAATTCAGACCAGAGGAATTTATAAAGATTTTGTGCAACGTCATTAAAGCGATACGCCCTAATTCCTTGTTTTACTTCTTCTTTCAGCTCTTCAAGACGATGGAGTATCCACACATGATGAACAGCATTAACTTCTTCGGGCTTAAAGTTTGGATTTTTGAAATATCCCTCGAGATTCATCAAGGAAAAACGAGCGGCATTCCAGAGTTTATTCATAAAGTTTCGGCTATTTTCGATGCGCTGCTCAGAAAGTTTTATATCACGCACCATAGCGGCGAGTGACGTGAGAGTGAAGCGCAAAGAATCCGTGCCGTATTTGTCAGACATTTCAACAGGATCGATACCGTTACCCTTAGATTTTGACATCTTTTGACCCGATGCATCACGCACGAGAGCATTGATATAGACTTCATGGAAGGGAATTTCGTCCATAAAGTGTTGTCCCATCATAACCATACGAGCGACCCAGAAGAAAAGAATGTCGAACCCTGTCACGAGTACGGAAGTGGGGTAGAATGTTTTCAAGTCGTCAGTTTGTTCGGGATAACCCAGTGTAGAAAATGGCCACAATGCAGAAGAAAACCATGTATCAAGTACATCGGGATCTTGTTCAACATTGTGCGAACCACATTTTGAACAGCTTGTCACATCTTCCTCACTGACGATAAGCTCGTTGCAATCTGCGCACGTCCATGCAGGTATTCTGTGCCCCCACCAAATTTGACGAGAGATACACCAATCACGGATATTATCGAGCCAATTATAGTAAATTTTTTCCCAATTATTCGGGATAATTTTAATTTCCGCAGGCACTGCCGCTCTTGCACGGGGCGCCATCTTTGTTGTGGCGACAAACCATTGTGTGGAAACATGTGGCTCAACCACGGTTTTACAGCGATAGCACACGCCCACAGCATGATCGATAGGCTTGATTTCTATAAGTTGCCCAAGCGCTTCAATATCGTCAACAATGGCTTTGCGACAATCTTGCTTTGTCATACCCTCGTACTTACCCGCTTGATCGTTCATAATGCCGTCTTCGTCAATCGCCTGAATAAATTCAAGATTGTGGCTATGCCCTAAGTTCCAGTCATTATGATCGTGGCTTGGCGTTACTTTTAACGCACCTGTGCCAAATTCCATATCCACATAAGAATCTGCAATAACAACAACTTCCCTATTTATCATAGGCACAAGAACTTTTTTTCCGACTAAGTGCTTATAGCGTTCGTCATCGGGGTGCACGCACACTGCTGTATCGGCAACAATAGTTTCGGGGCGAGTAGTAGCGATTGTGATGGTTTCGTCAGAACCCACCACTTTATACGCGATGTGCCAGATACTGTCTTTCTTATTTTCGTGCTCGACTTCATCATCGGCAAGTGCTGTATGACAGCGACTGCACCAGTTGATTATATATTTACCCTTATAAATCAATTCGTCTTTATAAAGTTGAACAAAAACTTTACGCACCGCTTTTGCCAAGTTTGGGTCCATGGTAAAGGCTTCTCTTGTCCAGTCAACGGAAGCGCCCAATCTGCTGATTTGGTTGAGAATTTTATTTCCGTATTCTTGCTTCCACTCCCATACTTTTTCGATAAAATCTTCACGGCTGAAATCGTGGCGAGTTTTACCTTCTTTTGCAAGCGCTCTTTCTACAACGTTCTGTGTTGCGATACCCGCATGATCTGTACCGGGAATCCATACAACTTTTTTTCCGAGTTGGCGATTATGGCGGCACAAAATATCTTGCAATGTCATATTAAAAGCATGCCCGATATGCAAAGCACCCGTCACGTTTGGTGGCGGTATTACTATTGAATAGGGGTCGGCATCGCTTTCCATATTCGGTGTAAATGTTTTATTTTCTTTCCAATGTTGTTCCCAATGCGGCTCAACAATCGATGGGTCGTACGTCTTCAATTCCATAGCTTTCTCTCACTATTTAAAATAAAAAAAGACAATACCCCAAACTCCCATAAACCGCAAGTTTTTATTAGAGGGATGACAGGGCAAGCCACGTCAATCCGCTTTATAGCCAAAATATCGATTTAAGATGATGTTGACAGGCATATGATTCGCCTCCGGCTGGGCCAAAGGGAATAATTCCCTTTGGAAACCCCAAAAGTTGTCTTCTATTTCAACCTGTGTAACATGCTAAATTTACATATATTTTAAAAAATTGGCTATAAAACGGATTGACGTGCAGGGCAAGCACAAGAAAATGGATTGATATTCGAGAGAGGCATTATGCCTACGGGGAAAAGAGCTTTGGGCGCGAGCTTTCTCTATTAAGCTCTCACTCCCGTCAGGATAATCCTGTTCCATGGAACTTTTTAAAAGGGAAGCAAGAATAACCTTAAAGAGCCCTCTGCGCAATTCATTATTCAGAAATATCTATTCTATTTTGGAGAATTTGCTTCTGTCGCAAGATTAAGAAGCTGAACAAAAGAATCTTGAATTGCTTGCTTATCGTTCACACTTTGCTGTAAGAAAGCTTTAATTGCAGGCATCATGCGTATAGCTGTGTCGATTTGCGGATTTGAACCTGCCGTATACGCACCGATGGTTATCATGTCTTCCAGTTCGGTGAATTCCGCCATAAGCGATGTAATAACCCTGCCTGCCGTGACAAGATCGGGCTCAATAATATCATTACGTATACGAGAGATGGACTTGAGCACGTTAATAGCCGGAAAATGCCCTTTATCAGCCAAATCACGAGTGAGCACAATATGCCCGTCAAGAATTGAGCGCACAGCATCTGCTATCGGCTCATTAAAATCATCACCGTCAACAAGAACAGTATAAATACCTGTGATTGTTCCTTTTTCAGAGCGCCCTGTTCTTTCTAAAAGTTTAGGCAATTGAGCGAAAACTGTAGGTGTATAGCCCTTTGTTGTGGGCGGCTCACCAACAGCAAGACCGACTTCTCTGCCTGCCATAGCAAAACGAGTGACGGAGTCCATCATTAAAAGAACATCAAGCCCCAAATCTCTGAAATATTCGGCAACAGCAGTTGCGGCATACGCGGCACGTTGACGTACAAGTGCAGATTGATCGGAAGTGGCAACCACAACCACAGAATGTGCCATGCCCTCAGGCCCTAAATCTTTTTCCATAAATTCAAGTACTTCTCTGCCACGCTCACCAATAAGGGCGAACACGTTCACTTGCGCACTTGTGTAGCGAGCCATCATGCCCATAAGGGTGGATTTTCCCACGCCCGAACCTGCCATAATGCCTACACGTTGCCCTTTACCTATTGTTAGAAGCGAGTTTATGGAACGCACTCCCACATCGAGCGGTTCATCGATTCGAGGACGTGAAAGCGGCGAGGGGGGCTGTGCATAAATAGGCACCATGCCTTCGGCTTGCACTTTTTCTTTGTTGTCGAGTGGATTTCCAAATGCGTCAAGCACGCGTCCAAGTAGTGATTGCCCCACAGGATAAAGGGGTGGCAAACTGGAATTTTTTACAAGTGAACCGGGGCGCACACCGCGCATTTCGCCATAAGGCATAAAAAGCAAATTTCCGTCACGAAAGCCCACAACTTCTGCGGCAATCTCTTCTTCATTATTGTCGGGAATTATATGACACACATTGCCAAGCGAAAGATTTAAGCCCGAACCCTCAGCTATCAAGCCGACAACCTTATTGATTTTGCCGTAACTTTCAATTGGATCTGCTTGCTTTATCAGCGATACACACGCTTTGGGGTCAAATGCCATAATCTATCCTCAACAATTACTAAAAGCCCATTTCGCTGAGAAGTTCGTCGGCAAGTTCAGGAGTATATTGTTCACTGCTTTGCTTTTTCTCTTCGTCATTTGGGTTTTGTACTGTTTCTGAAGGAGGGGAAATTTCTTCAAATTTTTGACTTTCGTCGGAAGCATTTTCAAAAATTTCGTTGTCAAAATTCAATTCGTCTTCCACCATTTGCGCCGCTTGTTGTGCAAGAGCCTCGTCTTTATCGGGGGCAATAGCTTGTTGAGTCGGCAGTGGTTCTTGAAGAACAGGCTCGACGTGAGCTTGCTGTTCAGCACTTTGAAGTACTTCTTGCTGCTGTTCCGGTATCGGATCTTGAGAAATTTCTTCCATACTACTCATTTCGGCAGTGTGTACTTCTTCATCTGCTAGAAAGTTTTCTTGTGGGGAGGAATCGGAAGGAGCTGAAAAATCATCATTTTGTGTTTGGCTTTGTTCGGCACTTTCTTCATTACCGAGAGGAATATTTGCTTTTTGCGCTTCATTAATTAAATTTTGCGTTACAGCATCATAGGCCACTTGATCGCCTTGCGAAAGAGGAAGCGTAAGCTGAGCCAAAATGTCGCTCACAAAGCTTTCTCTTGCAGTCATGCTGTTTTTCACCAAACCGGAGGGGCTTTCCACAACAATGCTACCCTCTTGCAAGCTTTCATCACTCGCCAAATTCCAACGGCGAGAATGGGCAATATCCTTGTGCATGATTTCTAAAAGTTCTGTCATAATCATCGCATCATTTGGATTGACACGGATTTGATATTCTCGCTTATCGAGAAGAGCGTTCACACTCTGTTCAAGCAAAGCCTGCAACATTGCTGTTTTGTCGGTATCCAATATATATGCGGTGGATTTTTCCACAGCTTCGAGGAGCAGTTCTGACAAATCCTTGCGCCAAGAATTGAAAATTGTTATACATTGCTCATGAATTGAAAGAAGCACAAAGGCAACCGCTTGAGAGAGTTCGTTTTTTGCAAGGGCAAGCTGTTCTTGCGCTTGATGTAAACCCGCATTAAAGCCTTCTTCATGCGCTTGCATTTTTATATTTTCGGCTTCGGCAAGTGTGTTTTCGGAGTCGAGTAAATTTTGCGAAGCTTGCACTTTGTCTGCTTGCACCTGAGCATTTATTTCTTGAACTTTTAACTCTGCTTCTGAGATGATAGTTTGTGATTTTTCTTCAGCTTTTACAAGAAGAGACTTTACCTTGACAAGCGCTTTTTCCTTGACGCGGTTCATGTATTCTTCTTCGGTATTCTTTGTCCAAAGCTGTGTTTGACCGTTTCCGAGAAGCTTTTCAAGGCTAGATTCTCGGCTTTCAGCAGGCCCCATAAAGATTGTTCCAATCTCTTTTCCGCCGGCTTTGTTCTTTGTGTTTTGCGGATTAGACGAAGACATCGCCCGAACCTCTTGCTATCATAATTTTTCCGGCAGTTTCGAGTGAGCGTACAACACGCACAATGTTTTGTTGCGAGGCTTCAACATCTGAGAGTTTTGCAGGCCCCATAAATTCAAGCTCTTCACGTATCATTTGACCTGCACGTTCAGACATATTGGCAAAGAATTTTTCTTTAAGATCATCGGAAGCGCCACGCAATGCCATAGTGAGATCATCGTTACTGACTTCCTTGAGAACTTCGCGCATTGCCTTATCATCAAGCACTTTACAATCTTCAAATACGAACATGAGGTTTCTGATATCTTCTGCCATTTGTGCAGATTCTTCTTCGATTTCGCTCAAAACTTCTTCTTCTGTTGCACGTTCTACTTGGTTCAAGATTTCTGCAACAGCGTTCACGCCGCCCACTTTCTTGCCTTCCTTGCCGCCCATGGCGATAAGCTGACTTTGCAACACTCTGTCCACTTCCAAAAGCATTTCTTCGGGCACTGTTTCAAGGTGAGCTAAACGCATAAGAACTTCAGCGCGCACGCCCGCAGGAAGCATTGTTAGCAATTGCGCGGCTTGGTCGGGCAACAAATGCCCCAAGATAAGCGCAAGAGTTTGAGGATGCTCGTTTCGTAATAATTGTGATAATAAACGGGGGCTTACCCTTTCAAGCTCGCGGAATGGCACAGGGCCAGTATCGAGATTGAGGGTATCCATAATATATTTTGCGGTTTCGGTATCAACATTTTTCAAAAGCATGCGTTTGAGAGGTTCTTGCCCGCCCATGACAGAATCTTGTGTACTTACCAATTCGCTGTGGAATTCACGAAGCACTTCTTCAACAACTTCTTTGGGAACAGGTTCTAACTCAAAAATAGCCTTAGAGATAGCCGTTATTTCACGTCTATCCATTCTTTTAAATATTTCTGCAGTGAATTTATCACCCAATGCTAATAAAAGAACTGCTGTTTTTTGCGATCCTTGAAGTTCCATAAAAAGCTCCGCACATTAAATCTCTGTCAATTTACTGACTTTTTCTTTTGTAAATAGCTCTATTGCAAAAAGTTTGCCAATTAACTAAAAGGGCATATCATCAAGGCTTGAGGCATCACTTGGAAAAGGTGAGCCATAATCTTCGGAACTTTGCACTTGATTTTGTTGATAATTATTTTGATAATTACCTTGATTTCCGCCTTGATAGCTATTATTTCCTTGAGGATTATCTGATTTTCTGTCCATAAATTGTATTGTGCGTGCATTTATTTCAGTGGTGTAGCGATCGTTACCTTGCTTATCTTGCCATTTACGTGTTTGCAAGCTGCCTTCAACGTACACTTGGCTACCCTTACGCAAATAATTATTGCAATTTTCTGCTTGTTTTCCATAAACCGTTACACGATGCCATTCAGTTTTTTCTTGTCTTTCACCGCTTTTATCGCGATACACTTCACTGGTGGCAACATTCAAATTCACCACAGGATCTCCTGAGGTGAGGTAGCGCATTTCGGGATCTTGTCCAAGTCTTCCAATCAACATCACTTTATTTAACATAAATATATCCTTAAAATTTTTTAATTATTGTTATTATTTTGCTTGAAACTCAGCAACCCTTCCTTATCGAGCAGTTTTTCCATTTCATCAAGAGCTTCTTCAATTGTGAAAGAAAGCGTATTTGCCTCCTTTGGTTCCCATGAAAGAATATGTCCTTGAAACTCTTTCAATAGTCTTACAACTTTTTCTATAGAATCTGCAAGTAATTTTTTTGTGCTTAAATTCCAATCAGCGTATTGCATGGCTTCATCAAGAGTTGTGATTAATTCTGCCACGCCGTATTGCTGATGAGCGGGAATGAAAGAATCGCTCGGAGGCCATGCAAGCTTAGTGAGGAGCGGATAGCGCTTTTTCAAGCCCTTTTCCTCAAAAGTGGTTGCGTTTACACGCACAATCAATAAATCGCCCATACTTATTTCCACCTTGATATTGAAACAGAAGCTTCGTCTTTTACAGGCTCTTGTTCATCACCTTTTTCATAGATAGAAACACCGGTACGCACAAAATTTGTTGCTCCCGAATTATTTGGCTTTTCTTCTTTCTTTTCTTCAGTTTTGGGTTGATTTGGCTTTTGTTTAATTCTTTGAATTTCCAATTTTTGTAATTTCAAAATCAAAACGTCTAATTTTTGTTCTTGACTTCTTGTAAAGTCCATATACTCACAGCCAAGCACCTCTCTGTTTTGATCGACGTGCACAATTTTAATTTTCACATTTGCCATCAACACCTTTGCATCAAGCATAAAAGTAATCATCATCACATCGCCTATTTTTACTTTAGGCGAGAAAATTTTTAGTGCAACACCGGTTGAGCTTAAGTTGAGAACATCCGTTGTTTTATCCGTCTGCCCAATACGTGCATACATGCCGGGAAAGGATATGCGATAGCTCATCCTTGAGTGGTCGTTTGTTGATTCATAGTGAAATTCAAGGCTCATATTGACTCCGTAATTTTCTCAGAAACTACTTCTAATTCTTGTGTTTTCCTCATATGCTACATAGAACATTCGGCTATTCATCGCCTGTATAATGTTCAAGCACAAATTCGACACGCCTGTTTCTTGCTCTGTTTTCCTCGGTATCGTTTGGGAAAAGCGGTTCCAATTCACCCATACCGGTAGCGGTAATGCGGTGACTTTCTATGCCGGCATTCAAATAATAGCGTAAAATATTTACAGCACGCAAAGCAGAAAGCTCCCAGTTATCATAAAAGCGAGAACCGGCAGGAATAGGGCTGTTATCTGAATATCCCTTAATATTTATTGCCTGATCTCTTTTCTCATGAAAAATTTCAAGCAAGGTATAAAGCACTCTTTCCGCTTCGATTGACAAAAGTTCGCTTCCCGGCCCGAAAAGAACATCGCTTGGCACTCGCAATATAATTTTACCGTTATCAAACACCGCAGAAATTTGATCCTGCATAGCTTGTTGGGTTATAAAGGAGCGGATTTGATCATATGTTTCTTGTTGTTCTTCAAGAATTTCTTCTCGAATGATTAATTGTTCTGCAATAAAGGAAGCGTCCTCTTCTTGTGTTTCTTCGCTTCTGACGTTGTCCATTTGATCACCGCCGAATGAATCACGCACGGAAGAGAAGGCCGCAGCAAATCTTTGTGCATCAACAACCGACATGGAATATAAGAGCACAAAGAAGCACATGAGCAAAGTAACTAGATCACTGAACGTGGACATCCACGATTCATCGACTCCGCCACCTTCTTCTTCTTCATTTAAGTCTGCCATAAAGCATACCTCTGTGTTAATGTATTGTTATTTTTCTGCCACTTCACGTTCGCTTGGAGGGAGATAGGAAGAAAGTTTTTCATATACGAAACGTGGGTTATTATTATCAAGTATTGACTTTGCGCCTTCAAAGATAATATGCAAAGTCATCTCTTCCATAACGGAACGTGATTTCAATTTTGATGCGAATGGGCTGAATAATAAGTTGGCAAATAAAGAACCATAGAAAGTTGTAAGAAGAGCAACAGCCATAGCAGGTCCGATTGATGCCGCATCACTTAAGTTTGCAAGCATCTGTACAAGTCCCACAAGCGTTCCCACCATTCCCATCGCAGGGCATGTTCCGCCAAGTCTTTCCATCACGGAAACATTGATATTATGCCTTTTTCTCATCGAAGAAATTTCAATCATAAGCGTGTCTTGAATAAGTGCGGGTTCGGCAGAGTCGGCAATAAGCTGTGTTGCCTTTTTCAAAAGAGCATTATCAGTTTGTAAGCGTTCAAGAGCCAAAATGCCTTCACGACGTGAAATTTCAGCAACGTTAACCATTGTTGCAACAACTTCTTTCGGAGAAACTTTCTTTGTGATAAATGTTTTGCTTACCGCTTTGAAAGATGAAAACACCTGTTCCGCCGGGAAAGCAATCAAAACCGCAGCCAATGACCCTCCCAAAACAATCATCAATGAGGGAAAATCGATAAATCCACCGATACTTCCACCCATCATAATCGCACTGAGAACAAGACCAAAACCAACGACAATACCGACGAGGGTTGCTATATCCATATTTAACCTCAATACATTTAAAAATTAATTACGCAACTGTTTCACTTGACTTCTTTAACTATTACGGGCTATAGACAAAAAGCTTAAGTGCTAAACGCAATTTTTTTTCGTATTTTGAAAATATAACGCATTTTTTTTACTTAGTCTACTCTTTAATCTTACACTTTTTAAAATTTCCTGCGTGTATGTTTTTTGAAATATACACTTTATTATTATGAGGATAATACATTGAATACACACACTAAAAATGAGAAAATCAGAAACATCGCCATCATCGCTCACGTTGATCACGGCAAAACCACCCTCGTGGATGCCATGTTCAAGCAAAGCGGAATTTACCGTGAAGATCAAGCCGTGGACGACAGAGTTATGGATAAAATGGATCTTGAGCGTGAGCGTGGCATTACCATTGCCGCAAAAAACTGCTCTGTCATGCGTGGAGATGTGCGCATAAATATTCTCGACACCCCCGGCCACGCCGACTTTGGCGGCGAAGTTGAACGTGCGCTTTCAATGGTTGACGGCGTTATTTTATTGTGTGACTCCTCCGAAGGCCCGCTTCCCCAAACCCGTTTCGTTTTAAAGAAAACTCTCGATTTGGGTTTACCCGTTATTGCCGTTATCAATAAAATCGACAGAAAAGATG
>CAYJPB010000013.1:0-25475 GCA_964371955.1 uncultured Desulfovibrionaceae bacterium
GCAAAGGAAAGGGATAGGGGGTTTGGGGGAAAGGGAAAACCATAACCTTTCAAGGCGTGGTTTTCCCTTTCCCCCAAGCTTCAATACATTCTAATGCGTCCAGAAAAGGCTCGCGTATTTTGAGAGTTGCCATTGCTTATCGTCGATGACTTGTTCGAGTGCATCGCTATAGGTACGGCATTTTTCCATAGATGGGAGGATGGTATAGCATGCGAATTCAGCTTGAGCGTCGGCGTGTTCGATAGTTGCAAGTTGTGCGACATGTGCTTCAAGTTCTTTCACTGATTTGTATAGTTCGGAATGATTTGAGCGTACGTTGACAAACATTTCTTCTTCTAAATTTGCTTCGCCGACCATTTGTTTTGTGGCTGATACAAGTTTTGCGAGTTTAATTTGTGTTGTTTGCACAACGGGCATTACTTGCTCTTTAAGAATTTTGAGGAGTACATTTGCTTCGATGCATATGGTTTTTGCATAGGATTCAAAAAGTATTTCTTGACGGGCAAGAAGTTCTCTTTCATTCAAAACATTTGTGCGTGCAAACACTTCTTTTACGGAGTCGGAGCTGTAACGCTTGAGGGCTTCAACTGTATTTACAAGGTTGAGTAGGCCTCTTTGTTCTGCTTCTTCTTTCCACTCATCGGAGTAACCGTTACCGTTGAATACAACAGGCATATGTTCTTTGAAGAGAATTGGCAAATAAACCTGCAAAGCTTCATTGATAGTTTTTCCTTCACCCATATACTTTTCAAGGTTTTTGGCAACATCATCAAGTGCGGCCGCAACGGCGGTGTTGAGAACAATGTTTACTGGGGAGATGGATTGTGAAGCGCCCACGGCTCTAAATTCAAATTTATTTCCTGTGAAGGCAAAAGGTGATGTTCTGTTTCTATCAGAATAATCACTTGGAATTGGAGGAAGAGCGGATACACCGACTTCAATACCGTCTCGCTTGGAGGTGAGTGAGGTTCCGCCGGCAATAATAGTTTCTACAACTTCTGTGAGTAAGTCACCAAGATAGGCAGAAATAATTGCAGGGGGAGCTTCGTTTGCACCGAGACGGTGATCGTTACCCGCTCCAACCGTGCCTAATCTCAGCACGTCGGCATGCTTATGAACGGCACGTAATATGGCGCCCAAGAACACAAGGAATTGCGCATTTTCAAGCGGAGTATCACCCGGATCGAGTAAGTTATTTCCGTCTGAGTCGCTGATAGACCAGTTGTTGTGCTTTCCGCTGCCGTTCACACCGGCAAAAGGTTTTTCGTGTAAAAGGCACACAAAGCCGTGCTCATCGGCGGTTGTTTTTAAGATATTCATGGTGAGCATATTGTGATCGGTTGCGAGATTTGTTTCTTCGTACAAAGGCGCAAGCTCAAATTGACCGGGAGCAACTTCATTGTGACGTGTATGAATGGGAATTCCAAGACGGAAAAGGCGCACTTCAAGGTCTTGCATAAAGTCCATAACTCTTTTTGGAGTTGCACCAAAATATTGATCTTCCAATTCTTGCCCTTTTGGACTTGGAGCGCCAATCAGTGTGCGGCCTGTCATCAAAATATCGGGGCGAGTTTTCGCCAATTCTTTATCAACAAGGAAATATTCTTGCTCAGCACCAACCATTGAGCGCACGCGAGTGATTTCTGTTTTACCAAAAAGATGGAGCACGCGCACAGCATTTTTTGACAATGCTTCAATTGAGCGAAGAAGTGGAATTTTTCTGTCAAGCGCTTCACCTGAATAAGAATAGAAAACACTTGGAATATGTAATGTTTTTCCGTGTTTACCGTCAACCAAGAAGACGGGAACGGTAGGGTCCCATGCGGTGTATCCACGAGCTTCAAATGTGGAGCGTATACCACCTGAAGGGAATGAGGATGCGTCAGGCTCACCTGAAATAAGGGTTTTGCCGGAGAATTTTGTCAATACAACTCCGTGCTGATTTGGGCTAAAGAAAGTGTCGTGCTTTTCGGCGGTGTTTCCTGTCATTGGTTGAAACCAGTGAGTGAAGTGGGTTGCGCCGTGTTCAATTGCCCAATCTTTCATGGCATTTGCGATAATATGTGCAGTATCAAGCGGCAAACGTGCGCCTTCATTTATAATGCTTTTCATTTTATCGTATATTTCTTCGGGTAAACGCTCACGCATAACTCGTAAATTAAATGTGTCTTCTGCGTATATGTTTTTCAAGGTTTTTTGTTTTTTACCTTCTACTTGAGTGATTGTGTTTGCGCTTAACGATGTGTGCACGTTCATTACTTTCTCCTTAAAGTCTTAAATAATTTTTTACTCTTTGTCACGGAAGTTCTCTCTATTAAGCATAATCTGTGCCAAAGAAATTTTCCCTTGTTATTTCATAACTCTTTCTTGCTTTTGTAAAAGAGTATGGTGGTTATAATATAAATTTTCTACAATAATGTATAATTTTGTAAGCGGAAGATGTGTGGCGGAAAAAGAATTGAATTAAATCTACATTTTTGTAGATGTGGTCAGCTTGTGGATTAAAACATAGATTGTATCTCCCTAATATAATGCATGTTTTATTGTTATAGTTGAATCTACATAATGGTAGAAAATCGATTGTTTGTTTTGTTTTTATTCTTTTTCAAGAACAACAAATGCAATGGCATTTTCTCTTTCGTGGCTGAGGCTTATATGTGTATGAATAATATTTTTACTTTCTGCCAAAGCTTTTGCTTTATCAAAGAGCATGAGTTCGGGTTTACCCATATTATTTGTTACTACGGCGACGCTTTTTAGTGTTATACCGTTTCTCAGCCCTGTACCGAGGGCTTTAACCGTTGCTTCTTTTGCAGCAAAACGAGCCGCAACCCAAGGAATACACTTTGCCGAATCGAGCGGAGGCATAACTTCAAGTTCCTTTGCGTGTAAAACTTTATAGCAAAATGCCATACCGAAGCGCGAAATCACGTTCTCGATTCGGGCAATTTCCACAATATCTGTTCCTATTCCGAAAATCATTTTTCTCTCTTTACTTAGTGCTTGATAAGCACAGAGGTTTTTGCTATATTATATCAATGAACGAGCATAAAAAAACTATTAAACTATTACCCCCCGAACTTGCAAACCAAATTGCCGCCGGAGAAGTGGTTGAACGCCCAAGTTCTGTACTTAAAGAACTTGTTGAAAACAGCCTTGATGCGGAAGCAACTTCCATTCATGCACATGTTGAAGACGGTGGGCAAACCTCCATAAAAGTCAGCGATGATGGTAAGGGTATCCCGAAAGAAGAACTCACTCTTGCCGTAACACGCCATGCAACAAGTAAAATCAACACTATCGGCGATTTGAGTTCCATTCTGTCTTTTGGCTTTCGCGGAGAAGCTTTGCCAAGTATTGCCTCTGTTTCACGCTTTCGCATATCTTCTGTTTCCAAGTATTCTTATCCGAATAGTGACGATTGTCAAGCCCACAGCCTAGAGGTGGTTTTTGGCGAACATCAGCCTATTCAGCCAACTTCCTTGCAAAAAGGCACACAGATTGAAGTGAGGGATTTATTTAATAATATTCCCGCACGTCTTAAGTTTTTAAAAACTCCCGCTACAGAACTGAAAAGAGCCCAAGAAATCTTTACGCGCATTGGGCTTATTCACCTTGACAAATCTTTTTCCTTCCATGCGGGCTCTCGTGAAGCACTTTCATTTCTTAAGCAAGATTCTCTCCATCAAAGATTATGTAAAATTTGGACGCCCTCTATAACGTCTGATATGCTTGAAGTTGATATGACGGTGTATGACGACATACATGTACAAGGGCTTATTTCAAACCCGCGTTCACTGTATGCAAAATCTGATAAAATACTTCTGTATGTCAATAAGCGTCCCGTAAGCGATAAAGTGCTGGTTCGGGCGATACGCCAAGCCTATCAAAACTCTCTTACAAGCAGAGATTTTCCGCAAGTTCTTCTTGATATAACCATTAATCCCGAAGAAGTTGACGTAAACGTCCATCCCGCTAAAAGCGAAGTACGTTTCCGTGATGAGCAAAGAATTTTTAAAGCAGTCTACGTTGCATTAGAAAAAACTTTAGCGAAGAAGCTTTTTTTTGCCGAAGAAAAAATAAATGCAGCAAGTCAATCAACATACACAATTTTTGACGATATGCCTCCCCATTATCCAACGAACACACAAAGTTTTCCTACACAACAAGCGTATAATAGAGAAGTAAATATTTCTCAAAGTTTTGAAAATACAAAAGAAATGTTTGAGAATAACGACTTGCACCAGAGAGATGCGTCGGCAAAACCTGTAGGGTTTTGGGGTAATGCAGATACAGTTGCGCTTGAAATTGAAAAGCAAGTTATGCCAAAATACGAAGAAATCGAGCTTGGGCAAGAAATTTTTGTAAAGCAAGATTCTTTTGAAATTCCACAGTATCTTTGTCAAGTTGCTACGTCATACCTACTGTATCGCAAGCAAAACAATGAAATTTTTGTGCTTGATCAGCATGCGGTGCACGAAAGAGTTTTGTACGAACGCCTGACAAAAAATAAGGGAATTTCAGCACAGCACTTTCTTATGCCGGTTCAAATGTATCTCTATCCACAAGAAATAGAGACGTATAATAATATAAAATCTGAAATACATGCTCTTGGCTTTGCAACACATATTGAAGATGAACAAAGGCTTTTTATTACAGCAACACCGCCTTATTTTCAACACGCAAGCACAGAAAAATTTATACGTGCCGCTCTCAAAAATGAAGATGCTGATATAAAACAAAAATTTATGGATGCCGCCTGTGATGCCGCTCTTAAAGCTCACCAAAGAATAACGGAGCAAGAAGCTATTGAACTCTACAAGCAATGGGCATTGTGCGAAGAGCCGGATTTCTGTCCTCACGGCAGACCTTGCTATATTATGATTGACGAAAAATGCCTTATCAAATTATTTAAAAGAGGATAAGATTGAATCAACTGTAACAAAAAAAGCGATAATCTTCAAATAATTGAAAATTATCGCAAAATATTATTAATTGAGTTTCGACAAATATTAGTTCAAGGCAATTTGTGAATCGTCAGAGGTGGTTTCCGCATCGCTGTGCTGTATAACCATTTCTGTAGAGGTGATGATTGTTTGCGGATCGATATTTCTGCCGTCCTCAAGTATTTCCAAATGAAGATGGTTGCCAGTTGTACGCCCCGTTCTGCCGACATATCCAAGTACAGATCCGGCAATTACTTTGTCGCCAAGTGCTACACCCATTTCCACCATGTGCGCATAGCGTGCCAAAGTTCCGTCGCTGTTCAAAACCTCAACGACCAGTCCGAAAGAGTAGTGCGATTCTGCTCGAACAACTTCTCCGGCCGAGTAGGAAACAATAGGTGTTCCCTCAGGAGCGCGGATATCAAGTCCATTATGCATTCTACCGCTTCTCATTCCGAACACAGAAGAAACTTCGATTAAATTATCGGGATTATCCAAGTTTTGATAGTAATGGTCGGGAGCATAAAAAAGATTTGCGTGCGTATTGTGCTCATTTTCATAATTTTCAAGTGAGAATGAAGAGGCACGGCGAGCTGAATCTTGTAAAAAATTTCCCCAAAAAGCGCCGTCACCACTGCTTACGCCTGTTAAAACATAGTTTTCTAAGTCTACTATAGCCACGGTTGAAGGTGAGGGGCTCGGCATAGGGCTGTATTGTGTTGTTTCTTTGACACAGCCTGTGAGTGAAAATAGAATTAAAAATGCCGCTCCCAAGTTAATAAAGTTGTTGTTCAAAAGGTACTCCTTAACTTGCAATGTCTCTACATACTATTGTATAGCTCATATTGCAAGTTATTTTTTTTACGATTATTTTGTGAAAATTCAATAAAGGATAGGTCTATATTTATTGATTTTCTTCAAGCCAGATACGTATGATGCGTATACTTATTTCAATATTTTTTTGTGCGGTTTCAAGGGTTATTACTTTGAGTTGTTCGAGTTTTTGTCTGTCGAGAACAATATTCACGCCTTTTTCCTGTGCACTGTTAGCAGGGTACATAGTATTTTGACTCCCACTAGGCAACTTTAGCTTTTGACTCATGCATCCATTCCCTCACTATTGAGATTGTTTGTTCCATGTTTCTTTCTGCTAATTGTAAAGCTTTTGCCTTGATGTCGTCAATAGAAAGATCGCTGTCAATCACATATACTGCGGATTCTGCAAGTGCTTGTTGCTGCATTTTTGATTGCATTTCAGCTCTTTTTGCTTCTTCTTCTTGTGCTTCAAAAAGGGCGTATTGTTCTTCGGCTGCGGGCAATCCTTCAAGTCCCTCAAGAATTTCACCTGATTCCACACGTGGGCGGATAAGGCGCATAACAATGGGGCGCAATACAAGCATGATAAAGAAGAATGCGAGCAAGGCTGTGAGAATTGGGCGCAACATTCTGTTTGCAAAGTCTGAAAGAAGTTCTGCGGCGCTTGGTTCAAGAGGTAAAGAATTTTCACCGAATGCGATATTGCTTACTTCAATTGTGTCGCCGCGAGCTTCGTTATAGCCCACTGCATTGGCAACAAGTTGACGTATTCTTTCCAACTCTTCTTCTGAGCGAGGAACATATGTATACACACCATTTTCATCACGGATATATGTTCCGTCAACGGCTACTGCAATAGTAAGCCTGTTCACTTGTCCCATTTGCCCGATAATGCTTTCTTCTACTCTGTTTATTTCATAGTTAACAGTACTTTGCTCTCTTGAACCTTCTTGAGTAGAAACAGAACCTGTAAGTCCGTCACCTTCAAAGTTTACATCGGTTGAACCGGCTTCAAGGTTTGCTTGCCCTGTTTGAATTTCTTCACTTGTTTGTTCGGAACGGATAACCTGACTGTCTGGATCGTAGGTTTCTCTGTGGATAGTGCGCTGGCTATAGTCAAGATCTGCGCTGATTTTTGCAATGGCTTTGCCGGGGCCTAAGATAGGGGTGAGTAATTCATTGATACGGCTTTCAAGCAATCTTTCAAAGCGCATACGATATTCAAGTTGTGAATTGCTGGCTGCATAGCCCTCTTCTTCGGGGGTGTAAATGGGTTGCCCTGCGTTATCGGTAATTGAAACATGGTATTTATCAAGCCCTTCAACGGACATGAGCAATAAATTCAAAATTCCGTCAACTTCTGTTTGAGACATAGAACTATTGGGGTTTTCAAGTAAAAGCACTACAGAAGCGGAAGGTGATTGCTGTTCTTCAATAAATAAGCTTCTTTCAGGCATAACCAAGTGGACACGAGCTGTTTCAACATTTGGCAATTCACTCAAAGTTCTTGCAAGTTCACCCTGTAAAGCACGTTGATAGTTTATGCGTTGTACAAATTCAGTTTGTCCCATTTGTACGGCATCAAAAATTTCAAAGCCAATTCCGGAACCTACCAAATTACCTTCAGCAGCAATTTTTATACGTAAATCGTAAACAAGATCGCCGGGAACTGTGATAGTTGATCCTTCATCAAGCAATTTATAATCAATTTTCTCTGTTTCAAGATAGGTGATTATCTTGTTTGCGTCTTCAACTGTAAGATTTGTGTAAAGAATTTGATGTGTCGGTTGGTTGAGCCAAAGAATAAATAAGATAAACAATGTCATCAAAACCAATGTAACACCGGCAATCAGTATGCGTTGATTGGACGTGAGCGCTGTCCAAAAATCTTTTGATTTTCCTGTAGCCTTTGTTAGAAAGTCGAATTTTGATAAGTCCATACAATGTCCCCTCCTGAGCTATAGTCCTTATGTCAAAAAAACATCAGACATATATACTCATATGCAAAGACTGTGCCAGCACTTAGCAAATCTTATACTTTCGGCAACACAATTTCCATTATTGTGCCATCGGGCGACGATTGTACTTCAAGTTTTCCTTTATGCGCTTCAACAATATTTTTTGCCATAACAAGCCCCAAACCCGTACCTTTCGTTTTTGTGGTAAAATAGGGGTCAAAAATACGCGATAGAATATTTTGATCGATGCCGTCGCCGTTATCTTCAATGCTAATGGAAATTGTACTTTCGCTTTCCTCTATTTCCAGACTGACTCTTTTTTCGGTATCCACTTTATTTTCAAAAGCTTCCATAGCGTTTAAAGTGATATTGATAATGGCTTGACGTAACCTATCGGGGTCTGCATTGGTGAAAATAGGCTTTGCGTCTTTGCATAAGCAGTCAAGAGTAACATGCTTTTGCAATGCGTCTGCTTCAAGTAAAAAGCAAACTTTATTACAGATTTCGGTGATGTCGGTTGGTTGAAGTTTTACCTCACTTGAGCGCCCAACACCGATAAGATCGTCGATTGCGCGGTTAAGTCTTTCCACCTCTTCAATCATAATTTTTGCGGCTTTTTCTTCATTGCTTCCACTTTCAAATTTTTGCTTAAAAAATGTTGCATAGCCTTTGATGGAGCTGAGCGGATTACGCAATTCGTGCGCAACACCAGCGGTTAAATCGCCTATTGCCGCAAGTTTTTCTTTTTGACGCAAGTCAGCTTCAAGCTCTTGCACTTTACCCACCATTTCTTGGGCAAGGTTTTGCGCTTCTGTTTGACTTTTTTGTAATTCTTTGTTCCTGTGCACATAGTGGAGTATTACAAAAAGTACGGCAGCTACAATAAAAATTCCGCCTCCTCCGGAAACCAAGGTTCGCAATGACTGTGTAGTAGAACTGTTATACGCCCTGCCACTGTGCCCTATAAAGGCATATATTACTGTATTTTGTATGTCGTCGGGCGCAAAAAGTTCTTCGGGACGTCCATGCGCATGTAGAGGAGGAGAGGGAAAATACAGTTGCTTATATACGGTGAAAAATTGCTCTCCGTCGATTTCTAACATACGCCACTGCGGAGTAAAAGAAATATTGAGTCTATCAAGCTGTTGAGGAGTTATATCTTCAATCGATTGTGAAAGATATTTAGGGTCGCTGTGAACAAGTATGTTTCCTTTTTCATCGGTAAGAATCAAGAAAGAAAAACCCGTGCCTTCTGCAATTTCTGCCGCCACAGCCTGTATTTGCTCCGGATTTGTTATAAGGCGATTTGCCAAAAGCACCCTTTCTGTAATGGTGAGAACAGTTGCACCTCTTTCCGTAAGAAAAAACGAAAGAGCGTCCAAATCTCTATTGATTGTGGCAATAGTAAAAACTCCAACCACTGCGAAAAGTATGGATACTACACCAAAACCAAACCACGAAACTTTTGAAAAGGTTATTTTCATTCTATGTTTCTCTCTTGAAAATGATCGTAACCGACCAACTGTAATTTTTTCCCGTCAAGGAATATGCCTTGCTCATTAACCAAGTTGCCTATTTTTTGTATTTTGGTGCAGTGCGCGCTTAATTGTTCCCATAGATGTGAAGGGCATGTTCCCACAAGGGCATAATCTTCTCCGCCTTGTATGGCAAATTCTGTAGGATGTATGTTTTCATTGTTGCAATACTCAATTATTTCGTGCGAAAGCTTGATACTGTTCGAGTAAAGCTGTGTACCATATTGTGACGAAAGACGCGGTAAATCTTGTGCCAATCCGTCGGATACATCCATAAGAGAGAACTTTTCATGCGGATATTTTTTTACAAAATCAGCCAATTGCATAGCGCTTTCCTTATGAAGTGTGGGGTAGAAATGCGCGTGCTGTGCCTGCGGAAAGTGTGCAATAGGGTATTGCGTATTTTCCAAAACATGTAAAGCAAGGCGAGAAAGTCCAATTTCTCCGATAAGAAACACAATATCTCCACACGTTCCATTATCTCGGTAAAGTTTCACTTCTTTATCTTTTATTCCGATAAGAGTAATGGTGATATTGAGCGTATCATTTTTTGATAAATCTCCACCCGAAAGCAAAACATTGTGCTCTTTTGCAAGAGTTGCCATTGATGAAAAAATTTTCTCAATATACTCTAAGCTTGTGTTTTTGGGGAAAGAAAAAGCACATTGTGCTGAAACAGGTATTGCTCCCATTGCATAAATGTCGGAAATATTAACGGCAAGCGCTTTATAGCCTATTGATTTCGGAGAAAAATAGGAAGTTCTGAAATGTGAACATTCTGCAAAAATATCTGTTGTTATAACAATATCCGAAGAATTTGTATCAATAGACAATACAGCGCAATCGTCCCCACGCCCAAGAGAGTGCAGAGCATCTGCATTGGGAAAGTGTTTGTGTATTATTTCTAAAATACTGTTTTCGCTCAGATTTTGTTTCATAGAGATGTGTGAGTGTTATTTATTGTTTCTTTCGCGAATTTTTGCAATCGTGTAGCCTGCCAAACCGCCTGCGATAGTACCTGTGAGTGCCGTACGTGAAATAACGTCGGAAAAGCCGAATAATGCGGCAAATATGCCCAGAGAACCACCGAGTACCATTCCGCGAATTATTGCCATTTTCATAAAATATCACCTTTTATTATATTTTTTGTTCCACTTCCATAAAGCACGGAATACATAATGTTTTTCCTGCATAATGACGTGCTCGTGATTCCATCATATCTTCCCCGCACGCATCACATGTGAAACTTTGTAAGACTTGTGCGCCTTTTGGGGGGATATACGCAATTTCTTTATAGTCAAACAAAGTGTCATCGTCAATAAGAAAGAAAGCGTTTTCTTTATTTTCTTTTAATAGTTCAAGCAATTGTGGGTTATTTTCCTTTTTTGCTTCTTCTTCAATTGCCGTACTGAAATTTGTTTTCACACGTATGCGCACTGCCTTTTCTTGCGCTTTGTCGTAAAATGTGAAAGCATTTTTCCCATAATCTTTATGGATAAGATTCCCTTTCCCATAGGTGCAAGAAGAGAGATATTGGATAGCATCAACGCCGCACATATCGGTTTCTGTCACGACAAGTAAGTCTGCTTTATCTTTGTACTGCAATACATCCTGTGCTAAGGCAAGAGCGCGCATGCCGATGGCAAGTCCGCCGCAAAAATGCCCGTGAAAGGCAATTAAGCCTTGTCTTTCGTTTTTGAAAATATTCATTCTTTTTGTGCTAAGCATATTTTTCCCTTTTTTTAACATTTTTATCAAAACAAATTTTTAAATTTGATTGATTTTATTGCCTTTTTGACATTCTAACTCTTTTTCGAGGAACGAGAAAAAGTGATAAGGGTTCCAAGAGAAATTATTTCCCTTGGAACCGCTGAAAGCGAATACTATCCTTGTCACCATCATCTTAAACTCTACTTTCCGGCAAGTTGCAACCACAATATTTCTGGCGATAGAAATTTTTTTCTTTTGAAAGTTTAATGCCGTCGTACCAGTATGAGCGAAAATCTCTATCCAGAAATTCAATACCATATTTTTTTGCTATTTCATGCCCTTGCGCTATAATGACTTCATGTTGTTGGTAACGAGAATATAACAGGCTTGTTGTGAACGCATCAAATCCGTGTTCTTTTGCTTTGCGCGCACTTTCTTCTAAGCGCGGAGTGTAGCAAGTCGCACATCTTTTTGGGTGCTCGAGTGTGGGCATATTTTTTGCCCAACTTTCAAAACCCTTGTACACGTTTTCTGAAAAATAGTCTATAGATTCAGAAGTGACATACGTGAGAAAAGTATCTCTGCGCTTTTCAAATTCTTCTTGCGGGTGAATGTTGGGATTAAAAAAATATAGGGCGCACGCAAATTCTTTGGAAAGATGTGTGTAGGGCATAAGCGCACAAGGCGCACAGCAGGCATGTATCAATAATTTTTTCATAACATTTATAATTTGTGCAAGATTTGAATCTATCTTTCAAGCCAATCTTCAAGTTTTGCTTCATACATTTCTTTTGGCATGCGTGAGTTTTCGTAAAAGCCCGCCGCTTGCCTTTGCCTGCTTGCTTCACCAAGTAAGAGTGCCGCCGCAACAGAAACATTAAAGCTTTGAATCATGCCAAACATAGGAATATAAATTTCGCCGTTCACATGCTGTAATAATTCCTCAGGCACACCTGAATGTTCGTTGCCCATAATAATTGCAGTCGGCTTTGCAAGGTCGTATGCATACATTGTTTTTGAAATAGGTGTGCACGCGGTTGCAAGAAGGTTATAGTCTTTGAGGGTTTCAAGTAGACTTTCTTTTGAATTATGCCTTACTGTGTCTACCCACTTTCTTGCGGATGCCGAAGTTTTTTTCGCCAAAGTTGGGAATGCCGTATCCGTGTAATAGAGATGCACTTGGTTTACGCCAAAGGCATCTGCCGAGCGGTATATCGCCGAGACATTGTGCGGGTCGTGAATGTTGGCTAGTACAAGGGTTAAGTCGTGTTGACGGTGGTTTAATACTCTTTCTATTTTTGCTCTTCTTTCGTCTGTCATAGTATTTTCTTCTGTTTTTTTCTTGTTTTGTGTGAAGTGCGAACACATCACCATTTCTTAAAAAGACTATAATTCTTCTTTTCCCTTTAGACAAGTTTTTAATTGTGGGGTTTTTTTGTTGCAATGTGGGGTAAATTCTGTTATTGAGAGGTTTAGTTATGGAGGACTATAACTAAGGTATGTTTCTGCATTGAAATTTCTAAATGTAGTAATACGCTATAAATTTGTGTTGACTGAGGAGAGAACTATGTCACAAAATGCTATGCACGCTCTTTGTACCAAACAAGAGGGAACAACAGAGGTTTTGCAAGGAAATATTGCTTTTGCCGCGGGCTGTGTACGTTCAGGTATACACGCTGCCGACGGATATCCCGGAACTCCGAGTACGGAAGTTATCGATAAAGGACTTTCACAAGTTCAAGATTTAATTAATGTTGGTTGGTCAGTCAACGAAGCCGTGGCTTTGGGTGTTGGCGTCGGACACAACTTTGCAGGCGAAGATTGCGTTGTAACAATGAAGATACCCGGCATTTTTCAAGCCGCAGATATTTTTACAAGCTATTCACAATTCACACAAAAACGTGGCGGACTTGTTGTATATGTTGCAAGTGACTTCACGCCAAGTTCAACGCAGCACGTTATCGATCCTCACTATTTTTATAAAAGTTGTTTTGTGCCTGTTTTTGAACCTCGCAATCACCAAGAGATGCTTGAAGCCGCTTCAATCGCCGTTGAAATTGCAAGAAAATTCAATACATTGACAGTTGTACACGCGCACGGACTTTTGTGTCACAGTGAAGGGCTTGTCACACTTAATGCCATTGCAAAACGTGAAAGAGTTGAAATTGAAACATTACGTGGATTTATGACTCTCCCCGGGCATGCAAAAGCAAATTACGATAAAGTTATCCTTGAAAGATTACCTGCATTGCAAGAAATGGTTGAAAATTCACCTTTGCATAAAATAGTAAAGGGTAGTGGCAAAAAAGGCGTTATCACCTACAGTGCGCCGTGCATGCTCGTTGAAGAATACAGAGCCGTGAGCGGTGACGATATAGATATTTTAGAACTCGCTTTCACAAATCCACTTCCTGTCAATAAAATCAAAGAGTTTTGTGCAAGCATTGACGGCGATGTATATATTGTTGAAGACGGTTACCACTACCTTGAAGAAGAGTGCAGAGCGCTTGGACTCAATATCATCGGTAAAGATTATACCAAACCAAATACAGAATGGACACCTGCCTCTATTTATGCGTTTTTATCAAATACGGCGCTTGCTCCAAAACCTGCAAGCCTTTCCTTGCCACGCCCACCAATGATTTGCGCCGGTTGCCCATACAGGGCAACAGCAGAAGTTATCGGGCGCTTGAAAAAGAAGAACGAAATCCACACAGTTTTTGGTGATATTGGTTGTAATACCTTGTTGTTCTTCCTTAATGCAATTGATACAGGTCTTGCAATGGGCGCAAGTGAAAGCGTGCATACAGGCTATATTCTTTCTCGCCCTGAAGAAGCTCACCGCTGTTTCAGCCTTTTAGGTGACGGAACGGAATGTCATACAGGGCTTGATTCCACAAGAAACGCAATCTTCCGCAAGATTCCGGGTGTGAAAGTTATCCTTGATAACCAATGGGTTGCCATGACAGGCGGACAAAACTCTCCTGCTTCTCCTGAAAATCTTGCCGGTGAGCCGACAAGCTTCCAATTAGACGCTGTTTTGAAAGCCGAGGGCGCAAATGTTCTGCGTGTGAACGCATACGACATGAAAGCCGTGCAAAAAACATTGAAAGATGCTTTGGAACTTGCTAAAGACAATACTTTTACCGTGGTTATTATTTCAGGCACATGCGTGCGTAAAGTTCCTGCAAAACAATGGGCTTACAAACCGCAAGTCGATAAAGAAGCATGTATTAAATGCGGCTCTTGCAACATGTGTTCAGGTATTGAAATGGGCGAAGATAAAATGCCTACATGGAATAACCTCTGTAACGGCTGTGTAATGCAGACCCCTGTTTGTATGCAAATGTGCCCCAAAAATGCAATTTCCATCGACACAACAGTAAAAGAAGCAGTAGCGACCGATACTGCGCCTGCTCTTCCTACAGCTCCGGAAAATCTCACTATTCAAAGCTTGAGCAAAAAGCCTGAAAGACTCAATCTAGGCATACGCGGAATCGGCGGACAAGGAAACCTCTTCTTTGGTAAAGCGCTTTCACAAATGGCATTTTTGGCAGGTTATGCCGAAGAAAATATTCTTAAAGGCGAAACTCACGGTATGGCACAAATGGGCGGCCCTGTTATTTCTACATTCAACTGTGGTGATGTATACAGCCCAATTCTTGCGCCGCAAACAGCCATGTGTCTCATTGCAATGGAAGAAAGCGAAATATTCAGAGATAATTTCCTTGATTTGCTCAGCCCGAACGGCACTTTGATTTTGGCAAATACTCGCATAATGCCACAAGGCACAAATATGCCATATCCAAGCCAAGAAGCGGTTGAGGAAGCCATAAAAAATATCAACGTGATACGTGTTGATGTATTGCAAATTGCGCTTTCACTTGGCGACCCACGCGGAAAATGCGCCAACGTGGTTATGCTCGGCGTATTGAGTAAGCTTGCGCCATTCAACGAGATACCCAAAGAAATTTGGCTACAGGCCATCAAGAACCTCAGTAAAAAGCAGCCGATTTGGGATCTGAACTACGCCGCTTTTGAAGCAGGGTATAATTTATAGAAAAGATGATGGTGACAAGGATAGTATTTGTCTCCGACGGGCAAGGGGACTCTCCCCACGGAGGTAACCTCCGTAGGAAAAGTTCCTTTGCAAACCCTATAAGTTTTATTAATGTCGTAAGATTAATAATAGCTTGCCATATGCGATAAACTCTTAAAACTGAAATAACGTGTGACTTGAAGTTGCCCAAGCTTTTTTACTGATGTGCCAATATGCACATTTACCGAACGCGGTTTTCGGAATATAAGTATACTAAATAGTAAAAAAACAAGGAGTATTATATGCGTATTTTATTGTTTTTATTAGTTTTTGTGTTTTCTACTTTTTCCGATTACGGCACTGTTTTTGCGCAGAAAGATTCTGTTGATTCAGGAAAAGGCGGTAATATTCAGGACTCCGCTGATAATGGCGGCAACGGCAGAAATAACAATCAAAATTCTGCACCCCATGAGTTTATCGGGGAAGGCATGGGCGACCTTTTCTATGCAGAAGGCTACGATGAAGGCTTGTATACTTCTTTGATTATGGCGTATAAAAACGCATTTGGCGAAGCAGATTATGAAGAAGTATTATTAGGTGATCGTGCTATGCTCAAGCCTTATGGTGTTTTCTATACAAGGCTTGTAGATTTTAATCACGATGGGTATAATGAGCTTGTTATTGCCTATAGAGACAAAGAAAATGCAAATTATGACAATTGTGTGCATGTTTATGGTTTTATTGACGAGCAACTCACATTGATGCGAGTATTTAATCCTTATTACAGCGGGATAAACGATGAAATTGTGGGGATTGAGCTTGTGACAGTGAATCACCCTGAATATGGAGTAAGCACCTATATTGTCGAAGGTTATGACCGCCGTGATGAGGGAAATAGGCGTTATTGGGGGCTTTCCACATTCGGGTTCGGCTTTCATCTCGGAGTCGAACTTGGTTATGATATAAGTGATACCGGCGGACGTATTCCCATAGTAAACGGCTATAATACTACGCAAGATGATTACGATTATATGGCAGGAATTTATGCCGATCCCGACTTAGAGATGTCATACACCACAATTTATCCGCTCAATCCATCATCTTTTATGCCATTGATGGAAGAAAATATGGCAATGAATTTGCCTGCTCCCTCGAATGCAAGTACGCCGGCAGCAACATTCAACGGTTCGCAATTTGTAATTTTTGAATTAGCCCCTGAGGAAGCAGAACCTGCCGTGAAAGAATATTTTGAATCATTGGTGAGGAACGACCTTCCCCGACTTGCAAACAGCGTTGTGGGTTTAGATATTCCCATGTATCAAAACATGATAGAGAACCGTCAGCAAATTCCGGGCTATATTATTCATTCTATGCTTCCGATTAGCGTAGGTTTCGATGATGACAGATATTCCGATTTGTCGCGTGCTCTTGCACACTTTGGAGCTGTTGAGGGTTCTTACGACAGCATGGTTATAGAAGCTGTTGTGACGGAAGTAGTTGATTTGTCTTATTCGGACTATGTTCCACAATTGGGCTACGGCACACATAAATATTGGTTCTTGTTATTGCAAACAGACGATAAACCCTATTGGCATATACATGAAGTGTATTCCGAGCAAACATTTTAATAACGACCAATAAAAAGGAATGATATTATGCGTATATTATTGTTGCTGATAGTTTTTGCATGTACTACTTTTTCCGGTTACAGTGATGCTTTTGCCCAAAAAGGTTCTGTAGACGTTGGCAAGGGCGGTAATTCGTATGAGTTCGATGGTAACGGCAGAAACAGGGGAAATGGCAGCCAAGGTAATTTGGGTAGCGGAGATTTTCACGACCCTATGGGAATAAGTGCAAGTCCTGCATTTTATGTGCAGTTTATGGGCTATCAATCAGAAGAAGAGCACGATATGAATATGATTGAAGATTTGCCCCTCTACCTTACTCCCGATGAAATAGCCATGACAACACGCTTGAGATATGCCGGTGATGAAAATTATCTTATACGTCCAGTAAATGAAAATTCAGCTTTCCGTGTATATGAGTATGTTTACAATGAACATACTGCAAGCGAAAGAGGCGATATGGTGTATGAAGGCATGGTGGGCGAAAGCTTACTTATTTCTTGCAATTCTAACACACTTATTCCCGATTACATTATAGAAACAACCGAGACCGACTATGTAAGAGGAATTGTACACTCCTACAGTCCGGCACTGAGCGCTGTCGGCGGATACGATGCTTATTATGGCCCGACTGCCGCACCTTTCCCCACAATTGAAAACCCAAGCACAAATGAACTTCCCCCTATACAATCAATACTCTGCGATGTCTTTGAAGGCTTTGTCTACGGTGATTTCGGCTATATGACCTTTGCCAATGTAGACAGTGTTCTCTTTATTCATGAGCCTACCGAACTGAACGGAATGGAAGGCGAAGAAGTATGTATCATTTACGAAGAAAGAACATTCTTCCATGAAGGAGCTGCAGCCGATGTGACGAACTCAATCTTTGTGGAAGTCTATGAAGAGCCTGTCGGTTAGGAAAAGTTATAATGAAATGCTCATTGTGCCCCAAAACATGCGCACTTGAAGAAAATGAAATTGGCGATTGCAATGCACGCCAAAGAAAGGGCAAGGATATTGTTCTTCTAACCGAGAATAAACCTTGCTCTATTGCTATAGACCCGATGGAGAAAAAACCGCTCTATCACTTTTACCCTGCTGAAAACATTCTTTCACTTGGCATGGCAGGATGCAATTTACATTGTAAAAACTGTCAAAACAGCGCCATTTCTCAACAATGCGCTTTGAATGTGCCGTATAGAGAACTCTTTCCCGAACAACTACCCGAAATTTTGAAAGCCAATAAGCTCAAACATGTGGCGTATACCTACACAGAACCACTTGTTGCGTATGAATACGTTCTGAATTGCGCAAAGCATGTGCGTGAAGCTCAAGGAAAAAATGTACTCGTTACAGCAGGGTATATTAATTCAAAGCCATTAAAAATTCTACTTGAGTATATTGACGGAATTAACCTTGACATCAAAGCCATTGATGATAATTTTTATAGAACAAATTGCGATATCACACTTGCCCCTGTCCTGAGAAATGCAGAAATTATCAAGAAGCAAAATGTCCACTTGGAAGTGACAAATCTTGTGTTGCCGACACTTAATGATTCAGATAAGCATTTTAATGATTTAGCAAAATTTGTGAAAGAGCATTTGGGTGCAGAAACCGTTTTGCACTTTTCAGCCTTTTTTCCGACGTATAAAAGAAAAGAGCTTATCCCCACACCGCTTGAAACATTGTTGCGAGCAAAAGAGATTGCGCTTTCTTATGGCTTGCATTATGTGTATATAGGCAATGCAAATGTTGCGGCAATTACAACATGCCCAACGTGTTCAAACGTTCTTATAGAAAGAAGCAGATATATTGTTACGAAAAATCAACTAAGAAATGGCACATGTTCACAATGTGGAACAAAAATTTACGGAGAATTTGCACATGAAGGCAATTAAAAGTCATCTCAATGAAGCATGGTTCAATGCACCTGACGGTGGCGAACTCAAAGAATATTTTTCAAAAAAAGTCAGCCAACTTCCAAGTGAAAAAGACAGCACAATAAACGCAATTATTGTACCGCACGCAGGTTATGCTTACTCACTCGATACCGCAATCAGCGCATATACAAAGCTTGATAAAAGTGCGTATGACAGAGCGCTTATTCTCTCTCCATCCCATCGTTACCCATTCTTTGAGAAAGTGGGAATTGAGCCATCAAAAAGTATTGAAACTTCTGTCGGAACAATTTCATTTGATGAAGACTTTAATAAAGCTCTTCGCATTGTTCATCAGATAGAACAAGTTGAAGAGGCAAGCAATGCAGAGCATAGTTTACATATACAATTACCTCTCATTCGCTATTTTTTGGGTGATATTCCTGTGGCAGGGCTAATGTTCGGGAAGTGGAACTATGGAAAATCATTGGAAGATTTTGCGCACGATGTGTATAAAATTCTCAATGCTTTTGATGGTGGCATTGCTCGCACGCTTATAATTGTCAGCACAGATTTCACGCATTACGGAAAAAATTACGGCTATGTTCCCTTTGATGAAGACATACGAGAAGGGCTAAATAGCTTGGATCATACAATATTTCACGCCTTTGCATCACAAGACGCTTCTTTGTTTGAAATGGTTATGCATAAAACAAAGGCGACTGTATGTGGGGCTGTGCCACTAAAATTTTTACAAACGCTTATTCCCGATAAAGCGACAATCAAAGAAATTGCATACACAACATCGGGTGAATTGATGAATGATTTTACAAATAGTGTGAGTTATTTAAGTGCAACAATTTCGGTTGACTGGAAAAAGGGCTTTCCTGTGCGCTTGGCTGAACGTAAAGAAGAAAGCCGATTTACAGCCGAAGAAAGACAAATGATTGTGGATATAGCCCATGCGGCGGTTGATTTTTCCGTAAACCACAAAGCAAAACCGCAAATTAATTACGATACTGTTCCCCCAAAATTTATGGAACAAGGTGCTGTGTTTGTTACTCTGGAAAAACACGGAAATTTACGTGGCTGTATAGGCGATATTGTACCGCAACGCCCGCTTGTTGATTCGATTCTTATGCGCTCTTATTCCGCCGCGCTTGAAGATCCGCGTTTTCCTCCTGTCACTCCCGAAGAATTGCCACTTATTGATATTGAAGTTTCAGTGCTTTCACCGCCTGTGCCCGTTTTGTCGTATAATGATATCATCATAGGCAAGCATGGAGTGATATTGCAAAAAAAGATGAATTCTGCCGTTTTCTTGCCACAAGTGCCCGTCGAGCAAGGTTGGACACTTGAAGACACGCTCAATCACCTTGCCGTTAAAGCAGGTTTACAGAAAGACGATTGGAAAAGCGAATGCAAGTTCTTTGTTTTTGTGGCAGAAGTGCTACATTAGGGCATTTTACGGGTGCAGACAAAAATAAATTGCTAAGGTTTCCAAAGGGGATTATCCCATTTGGGCGCGCCGCAGGCGAATCTATTCATGTCAACATCATATCAAAGCGATATTTTGTCTATAAATCGTATTGACATGCTTGACAGTTTAAAGTTGTGTTTTATTTTTCTTTGTATGATTAAATTATTATGGGAGAATAAAATATAATGGCACAACAACATGAATTTCGCTCGGATGTCAGAAAAGTGCTGAACATTCTTACACATTCTTTGTACACTAACAGAGAAATTTTCTTGCGTGAACTCTTATCAAATGCTTCCGATGCATTGGATAAAGTGCGCTTTTTACAAAACAGAGGCGATATTGCCTCAAGCGAACTTCCTCTTGAAGTGAAGATAATTGTCGATAAAGACAATAATACACTCACTGTTTCAGATACAGGTATCGGCATGAAAAAAGAGGAAATGATTGAAAATTTAGGCACGATTGCAAAATCAGGCTCGGAAGAATTCCTCAAAGATATTCAAAACGAATCAGAAAACACAAGAGATGCGTCACAAATTATCGGGCGTTTCGGTGTTGGTTTTTACTCTGTATTTATGGTTGCCGACAGTGTTGAAGTTGTTTCCACCTATATCGACGACGAAACAAAAACCGCACATATCTGGACATCGAACGGAGAAGGAAGTTTTACACTTGGCGAATACGTCGGTGAAGATGCTCCGCAAAGAGGCACGCATATCCATATCCATTTAAAAGAAGATGCGCTTCAATTCCTTGAAGATGCTGAAATCGAAAGGGTTATACGCCGTCACTCCTCTTTCTTGCCCTTCCCTATTATGCTGGGCGAAAACCGCATAAATACAACACCTGCTATTTGGCGCGAACCAAAATCAAGCGTAACTCCTGAACAATATAAGGAATTTTATTCATTCCTTACCTACGATGACGAAGAACCGCTTGGTACAATCCATTTTTCTACAGATTCGCCCATTCAGTTCAATATGCTTGTGTTTATTCCCAATCAAGAGCTTGATATCGCTTTTGCACAAAGAGAACAGTATGGACTTGATTTGTACGCTCGTCGCATATTGATCAATAGAGATAACAAAGAGCTATTGCCGGACTATCTCGCATTTCTTAAAGGTGTGGTCGACACAGAAGATTTGCCTTTAAATATCTCTCGTGAAACTTTGCAAGAGAATATGATTATTCGTAAAATTGCGCAAACCGTCACTAAGCAAACTTTGCGCTACCTTGAAAGAGTGGCAAAAGAAGAGCCTGAAAAATACGCAAAAATATGGAAATTGCACAATAAACTTTTCAAACTTGGCTATATGGATTATGCCAATAAAGACAGTTTCAGCGATTTATTGCGCTATAATACTTCACACCATGAAGAAAGCGAAGGGCTTTCCAGCTTACAAGAATATATTGACAAAGCGAAAGAAAATCATGGCGAAAAGCAGAATAAAATCTGGTACATTGTTGGCTCTAATCGTGAAGCCTGCAAGCTTCATCCTTTGTATGAATCATTCTTTAGACGTAATATAGAAGTTGTGTTTATGTACGAACCCATTGACGAAATTGTTGTCGGCGGACTTAATGCATATAAAGATTTTGAATTCAAAGCTGTTGAATTCGCCAATGATGAAGATTTGAAAGATTTTCCCGAAACTGTTGAAGAAGACGATACCCCACCTCTTAAAGATGAAGAAAAACCCATTCTTGAAAATCTTGTTGCCGCAATAAAAGCAACTTTGGGCGATCAAGTAAAAGACGTGCGCACTTCAAGCCGTCTTGCATCTGCGCCTGCCTGTCTTGTTGGGGCAGACGGAGCTTCTTCTTCACTCGATAAGCTTATCCGCGCTATGAATAAAGACAATTCTGCACCACAAAAAATATTTGAGATAAACCCAAATCACTCACTTATCAGAAACTTGCTCACAATCTATCGCAATAATCCCGACGATCCACTTCTTACAGAAATGACACATACTCTTTTTGAAACAACACAATTGCTTGACGGATATATTCAAGATCCACACGTGCTTGCAAACAGAGTAAATACACTTCTGCAAAAATCTGCGGCGTGGTATAACGAAATTAAGAAAGAAGCATAAAAATATTGTCTTAATCATAAAAAACCGTGGTTTCCTTACATAGAAACTACGGTTTTTTTGTAAAATATATCGAAGAGCAGTTTTATATTTCTTCAGTTCTGCCACATTCTGTACATATTTTTTGCTTGCCTGAGCGGTTTTGCTTTATATATGTTATGGGTGTATGGCAGATTTCGCACGCTTCGTTCACAGGTTCATTCCATGAAGCGAAATCGCATTTAGGGTAGTTTGTACAACCATAAAATATTTTACCGCGTTTGCTGGATTTTTCCGCAAGTTCGCCCTCAGTACATTTCGGGCATTTTACACCTGTTGTATACGAAGCCGTGTAATTGCACTTTGGATAATTTGAGCAGGCTTGAAAGCGTGAACCTGTGCGAGAGCGTTTGAGAACAACATCGCCACCGCATTTCGGACATTCACCAAGAACGGTTTGCACTACTTTTTCCTTGGCGACAAGTTGCACTTTTCCCTCTTCATCGCGGGTGAAGTTTGAAGTGAATGAACAAGCCGGATAGCCAGAACAGGCTATAAACTCACCTGCTTTACCAAATTTTACAACAAGCGGCTTTTCACATTCGGGGCAAAGAACGTCGGTTTCAATACCTTGCTTCATTTGTGTCATGGTTTTTGTGGCGGCTTCAAGAGCAGGGTTGAAATCTTTAGAAAAGTCTGAAAGCAGATTTACCCAACCAAGGTCGCCGTCGGCAACTTTATCAAGATTGCCCTCCATTTGCGCAGTAAAACTCACGTCCATAAGCTGAGGGAAATTTGTATTGAGCTGACCCACAACCACCATTCCTAAATCTGTCGGGCTGAAAGATTTATCTTCAAGGCGCACATATTCTCTGTCTTGTAAGGTGGATATAATAGTTGCGTATGTTGAAGGTCGCCCGATTCCAAGTTCCTCAAGCTCTTTCACAAGTGAAGCTTCGGTAAAGCGAGCAGGGGGCTGAGTGAATTTTTGCTCTTTGGTAAGCTCGGCACAGAGGAGGTTTTCACTTTCCTTAAGTTCGGGAAGAAGCGTGTCGTCATCGCCTGAAGATTTTGAAGTGAGCACAAGGAAGCCGGGGAAGAGTATACGTTGACCTTTGGATTTCCACTGAGTTGAGCCGCAATTGATGAGTACATTTGTATCGTGAAAAACAGCAGGAGACATTTGTGAAGAAACAAAGCGCGACCAGATAAGCTGATAGAGCTTGAATTGATCGTTACTCAAATCGTCACGCACGCTATCCGGGGTGATGGTGACATCAATGGGGCGAATAGCTTCGTGTGCGTCTTGTGCGGCATTCTTACTTTTAAAGAAATTGCCCTTACCTTTTCCGCCAAGATATTCATTTCCAAACACATTTTCAATATATTGCAAGGCATCTTGTTGGGCTTCGGCGGCAATTCGTACAGAGTCGGTACGCATATAAGTGATAAGTGCCGTTGTGCCACGTTCGCTTAAGTCGATACCTTCATAGAGCTTTTGTGCCGCTTGCATGGTGCGTTTTGCCGCAAACCCGAGCTTTTGGTTGGCAACCTGTTGAAGAGTGGAAGTAATAAATGGGGGCGGTGCAGAACGTGAACGCTCTTTTTCTTCTACTTGTGCAACAATAAATGGGTTTTGCTTAATCTCTTTTTCAAGGGCAAGTGCCGCTTCTTCGTGCGGAACATGAGCCTTTTTATTGTTTATTTTGTGAAGTTCTGCTTTGAAAGGAGCCGTTTTTTTATCTTCTTTTTGCAATAATGTTTTGAAATTCCAGTATTCTTCAGATTTAAAGGCTTTACGCTCGTCTTCACGGTCGACAATAAGTTTGAGCGCAACGGATTGCACACGTCCTGCGGAAATACCTCTTTTTACGGTTTTCCAAAGGAGTGGAGAAATTTTGTAGCCTACAAGTCTGTCAAGCACACGACGAGCTTGCTGAGCATCAAAAAGACTTGTATTGATTTCGCGTGGGTTTTCAATGGCTTCTTTCACGGCTTTTGCGGTGATTTCGTTGAATTGAATACGGCGTATGTCTTTGGCATCGTCTTTAATGCTTTCGGCAATGTGCCATGCAATCGCTTCACCCTCGCGGTCGGGGTCGGGTGCAAGAAAGACAATATCGGCTTTTGCGGCGGCGGTTTTTAAATCTTTTACAACTTTTTCTTTGCCGACAATAGTTTCGTATTGCGGGTTGAAATCGTCATTTTCATCAACCCCGAGGGTTTTCTTGGGCAAATCTCGTATATGCCCTACACTTGCTTGAACGGCATAGTTTTTTCCAAGAAATTTCTTTATGGTCTTTACTTTTGCGGGGGACTCAACAATAATTAAGTTTTTTGACATGGTACGTCCGAATGATATGTTTCTACTTTTGGTACACACCTTAAGCGCAATTAAGCTAGTGCATACTTTTGTGTCTGTCAAGTTTTCTTGTGTTAGATTAAATTTTTTTTTCTTCTCTTTGTGAAAAAAATCTGTTGTGAAGCGGATAAATTGGTTGTTTAACCATTTTAAGTCTAAACGTTTATTAATAAAATAAATTTAAAGCGTATTTTTAAAAAAATATAATTAAATCAATGACTGTTTGAGCGCTCAATCTAGTTATAACTACTTATTTATTTTGCAACTTATAAATTTTTGTAAAAAATTTTACTGGACAATTGGGAAGAAATATGATTAAAATGAAATTTGAAATAATCATTAAATATGTATGAATCTCTCAATACTATTTCTATCTAATTGAAATACATATTTTTACTACTGCCCTGAAAGGGATTTGAGCGTTATAATAAAGCTCTGTCCCATTAATTTACATATTTGAATAATGGCTTTGTTGGGTTAGTTTTTTGTTTTGTCATGTAGGTTTACTTTACTTCTTGCATGAAAACCCGCCTTGCTCGTATAACAAATCTGAAATTTTCAGCAGGACAGAAACTTTATTGGAAAAGCTCTAAGGAGGACTTTATGGCAAAGAAATGGAAAACTATGGATGGCAACACAGCCGCCGCGCACGTTGCGTATGCAATGAGTGACGTGAGTGCGATTTATCCGATCACGCCTTCATCAACAATGGGCGAACTTGCCGATGAATGGGCAGCCCAAGGCAGAAAAAACTTGATGGGTCAAGTGCTCGGCATAAGAGAAATGCAATCAGAAGCCGGCGCGGCTGGCGCTGTGCACGGCGCACTTGCAGCCGGCGCACTTACAACAACTTTCACGGCATCACAAGGGCTTTTGCTCATGATTCCGAATATGTATAAAATTTCAGGCGAATTGCTTCCCGCGGTTTTTCACGTTGCGGCTCGTGCCATTGCGGCACACGCGCTTTCAATTTTTGGCGATCACCAAGACGTAATGGCGGCTCGTCAAACAGGTTTTGCATTCCTTTCTTCAAACTCTCCGCAAGA
>CAYJPB010000014.1:0-7979 GCA_964371955.1 uncultured Desulfovibrionaceae bacterium
TCAACTTCCTATTAATAGTTCGCATTTTTAGATAACGCAAACTAATAGTAATTTCATTTGAAATTATTATAATTTAGAAAAGACTTACAGCTTCAAAGCTACTTTCCCACACAGGCTTTGAGGGAATGTTTGCGCTTAAATTATGAGAGAGTTTTGATATCTTCCAAATTCCGCTACTTTTTGGTACAATGGAGTCAAGGTTGATTAGTCCTGCATAGCAAAGTTTTGGATTGAAGGTAGATCTGGCGCTTATTCCCTCGCCTGTAAAGGAAGGATAATGTATAAGTCCTGAATGTTTAGAGATTTCTATTGGTGACAAAAGTCTTGCCATTCCTTGCGTTATTGCTATTACTTCATTGTCGTCAAGTATAATTTCAAGTGCTTGCGATTGTGCAATTTGTAAAATTTGCTCAAGTGCCGAACCTGTAAAGTATGGATTTTCAATAAAGGTGCTCATTCCTTCATTTTTATAAAGATAGCCCGAAGTCAATGCAAGCTCGGCAAGCAATAAGGCTGTAGGGAAAATACCCCGACGCGACATTGCGGGGCGTGGCATAAGTGATGGGATAAATCCCGTCATTGCTCTAATGTGGAATGAAACATTAGGAGCACTGTTAAAATCAGCATACGCAAGCGAAATTTCACCTGTATATTTTTGTGTGAGAGATTGATCGTCTCCGGCTGAAATTTTTACTCTATGCAATTGATTAATAAGACTTTTTGATGAAATTGTAGTCAATTTTTCCATTATTTCGAGATTCAAACCATAGAGTATGATATGCGCTTTATTTTTATCGGGTAAGCCAACTTTATCGACACGAACAGAAATAGGATAATCAGAAAAAATAAAAGTATCTTGAGTGGCTAAGGAAATTTCAACAACAATTTTTTTTAACGAAAATGTCATCATAACTTATTCCTCAATACTATTTTTTTGAAGAAAAGCAATATCTTCATCAGCACTGAAATATATCAAAATATGATCCGTATTTATGGAAGTGTAGTGCGGTTGCAATCTATCTGAAAGACTGATGAATGCAAAATTTCCCATAAGTATATTTTGTGCTTTCTGGATAATTGGCACATCGCTCAAGCATACTCCCGCTCGAATAAGAGCTTGGCTGTCCACATCAAGATCGAGATACAGCCTTTCACCCTTTTGGAAAAGCCATAAACTACATTCGTGATCGTCCACATTAATTCTTAGTTTTTGCGAAGGAATATTTTGCAAAGGAACTTCATAAATCATTGTATCTCCTAATAATTATATGAAATTATTGTTGAATTGACGGTTAAAACAGTTTTGAAAAAGCACTGCTCACAAGCTTTACAGCCTGCAAACCAAAATCAATAAAGGAAACATCAGAAGCCCTCAGAGAATTATCGGAAGTAATGTATGTATTCGCTTCATGCGATTGGCTAATCAATGATATTTGTACAAGCGATAAATCCACAATAATCAAGCCTATTCCTTTTTTGGCCTCACGAGTAATTTTCTTGGAAACAATGGTTGATTGTGGTGTTACGCCGTAAGGGGTGACAATTTGTACCAATGATGCAGAGTTTAATTCATTTTCTAAGATATTGAGCGCATGTGTCAGCTCATATTCTAAACCTTGCAGCGCAAGACATACAGAGTATTTATTCGGAGAACAAACCTTATTGACACTCATATATCCATTTTCTTCAATAGCTTGCGATACAGTTTGCGCACTCATCTCTTCTGATATTGAGATAAATGACTGAAAAGAAATAAGTGATTTACCGTCTTTAATCAAATCCCAATTGCCTGTTTGCGACGATATAAGCGACTGATTTATCAAAGTATTCATAATTATCCTTTTATTCTCACGACTGTATTTGCCGCAAGCACAAGATTTGTATTGAATTCAGCCTCTAAGCTCTCTAATAGAGAATGAGCAATTTCTTGTGAATCACTTGAATTTGTGTATACATTCAAGTTAGCTACATTAAAGTTTTGCGAATTATTGCTGTGATTGTCTGCATGTGGGTATGAGTTTTGCAAAGATTCGTGATCTTGAATATGCAATGCATAATTAACTGTGTCTTCAACAGAGCTGTGGAAAGTTGGAATATCAAATCCATCAGATTGCGTATTTTGACTTTGTTCAAATTGAGGGAGTTGAGACAATTTTGACTCAAGACTTTGTAAATAATTATCTATAGTTTTCAGAGCAGAATTTTCTGGATTGAGTATTGAAATATTATTTTGATATTGTTGACTATTAGTATAATTTTCTTCAAGTTTATGTTGAGAATAATTGTATGTTTCAACAGGTTTGTCACTCATGTTTTCTGAAAGTGATGGCGTATAAGTTTTATTTTCATTGAATTTAAAAATGTTTTCAATTTTCTTGCTTGCGTGTTCAATGGTTGATGCAATTTCATCAACTTTAGCAGAAAAGCGCTCAAGGTTGAGAGTAGAATTTTTTTGTTCTGTATCGCCATTTTCTAAAAAATTCTCAGAAAATTGATTGCTTTGCGCGGAAGAATATATCCCCTCTGAAACTTTACTGAATTCGTGTAAAACTGTGTCGATTTTTTCAAGATATACATTCATAATATCTTGATATTGTGAATAATTATCATTATTTTCTTGTCTATTATTTTTCATATATCCTCTTTTCCCCACCCTCCACCACAGTAGCTCAATAATACACAAAATTTATGTATTATTCCTTTGATGTATTAACAGCGTTTACAATCAAAATTTCAATCATATCAAGCATATCAGAATAGGAATAATAGTTTTCCAATTCTTTCAAACTGGCAAGCTTATTGTGCATTATCAATGCTACTTTTGGGTTGACATTCGCATATCGAACTGAGGGCTTTTTTGCATGTTTGAGGGGAATGTTGAGAGGTTTTCTTCTGTAAAAAAATCGAGGTTAAGCTTTATCACCTCCATACGTAAACAGAACAAAGTTTGTACATCTTCAATAAATGTATCAACATTTTGAGGTGTTACAGCCATTAATGCAGAATCGATTTTTCTATGCACACACGTGAGCAATTCGTCTATAAGCGGTTCTGCCTTTTCGAAATCCACATCAAGAAGAGCATTGATTCCCTTTTGAGAAAATAATTTATGAACGCCGTACGTAAGTGCATTATCGTCTGTATCGGATTGAGCATTTCTATTTGACTGTGATAAGAGCAAAACAGCTCTCATAAGCCATTTTTCCAATTGTGTAGCCGGCATTTCCCTAAGAATAAAGCACAATTCTTTTCCGCGATCTGTCAGCGAAAGTTCAATTTCTTTACGCATATAGTATCCTATAATGTTGAGGACTTAACACTTTCAAATTCGAATTTGAAGGTAACCGGTTCCAAGGTTTTTTTATTGTCCGGAAATACTTTTCCGGCTTTCAAAACACCGTTTGAAAAAGTGTAAACCTTTCCAATGCTTGGAATATTCACAACCAATGTGCATGCGTATACGGTTTTGTTTTGGCTCATCACTTCCGCAACAACTGAAAGAATAGGAAAGGATGGGCTTGAGGCTTCAAGGTGAATATGAACAGTTTTAATAGAAGGAACATAACCTGATGAAATTTTTCCGTCAACGCCCATTCTGCTTTCGGTGAATACAATTTCATCAAGTAAAACAGATTGTTCCATTGAAAATTGTTCAAGTATAATTCCGGATGGATACAATTCGTCGACAGTGAGTATTGCTGTGGAATTTGCCGAAGTAATATTGTTAAAAGTCATATATATCTCCTTGTAATTATGTATAATTATACTACAGCCGCTGAAGAAAGTTTAAGTGAGTTTACACTGCCGCCGTATGTGTACCACAATTTTACAATTGGGCTTTCACGCTTTGCTCGAGCTTCTGCACCCGGATCTTCAATTTGAATATAGTATCCGCTTGAATAAATTTCATGCGCAATGTTCTTTCCAACTTCTCTGTTTATTTGAGTTTTTTGCGCATCAGAAAGAACAACACCCGCTTCAATAGCGCCGTTTCTTAATGCACGATTGATAGGATCGTGCAACCATGCACGTATTAATGCATAGCCATTTTCTGAATACGGAGTGCGCGGTGAAGACGTGAGCCCCTGCATGAGCGAAACTTGCAGTGCATTATTGAGCCAAATAGCGTTCCAATAAATATCTATCCATTTATAATCACCGAACATTTGCCCCGGATAATTGAAAATGAAATTGTCGTTTCTAGTTGCATAATCGCCAACAAAGTTCATACCTACAGAAATGAGCTGACTTGCATCAGATGAATTTTCAACAGTTGCGGGTAATGCGTCTTGAGATTTAAAAGCTGTTGTAATTGTAGAATTAATTTGATTCCAATCTATACATGCGGCTACAGACATTAAAAATACAGAATATTCAACACCGGCATATTGTCCGGCAACATTTGATAAGTTTTCTTCTTTAATCGCATACGCAATTGTTTCTTGAGAATTTAAGTCAAGTAAACGTTCATCATTATCGGAATAAAGATACAAATATGCAATTTTCTTACTGCTGGCCCATCTTGAATAACCTAAAACCTCTTCAGCAGATGGCATCCAAGCAGTTGTAAAATTTACCCAATTTTGAGTTTTACTTATAAGTGAATCCATATAAGCAGATTCACTTATACTATCAATTCCTTGCGATAAGGTTGCGCCTAAATCGCTTGACAATGAAAGTGCTGTAGCCATTTCACCTGCGCAATAATCGATTGTCGATACTGTGCCGATGCTTCCTGATACTATTTTAAAACTGTTGTGTCTGCTTGAATAGCTAACATTTGTTGCAGAAAAAGCTTCTTCTTCAAATACATTTAATGCGCTTTGAATAAGCTGTGCAGCATCACTGAAACTTGTGATTGAAGAGAAGTTTAATCCTTCCAGATTGTGTGTAATACCTGAAAGAGTCACTTCAAGGCTGACATCTATATACGTTTTTAATTCGCCAAGAGTTATATTGAGTTTTCCGCCGCGTATCCACGCTGGAATAGCGTTTTGTGAGCGATGCGAGATATATAATATTCTTGGACTTGAGTACGCATTTTTATAGCCTAAAAAATAAATTTCACCCAAACGAGATTCAATAGAATCGTATCCAAAATAATCTGTAATATCAGTAGGATCGCTAAAAGAAAGAATTGACTGACTTGGAATTTCATTCGATTGTGACAACAAGAGTCCATTGAACTCCAAATCACTTCCGCTTGGATTGATAAGAATTGGATTTACTTCAACAATTTGTCCGGCACTTATAGGCATAATTGCTCCTTATAGTTAGATATTATAACTTTCAAGTGAGGCGGAATCCGCACGAATCACTTGAAGATGTACTTCATCAAAGGTTTGAATTTCTTTGCTTACCAAAGACCAAAAACTGAGAGTCAGAACAGAAGACAATGAAATCGTATTGGAAGTATTTGTATTTACATGAATATTCTGTGTCCAGTCTTCATAAAATAAAGGTGTAAGATTTTGTTTTTCTAAATAATCAATACCAATTTGACTGAGAAAAAATGCTGAAATGTTTGAAGCTATAGAGCTTGCAAGCAGAAAATTTCTTGCATAAACTTCAATTTTTACATAAGCTTTATTTAATGTATATATCTGCAATTCTATATTTATTTCATTATTTTCATTTGGGGTTTCTTCCATACTACTTTCAACATATTTCTCAATATTTGAACCGATATTTTCAAACTTCTCAATTGTAAAAACCACATAACTGTCATGCTTTGGTTTATGTATTCTGTCTTGAAAAGAAAAGAGAACTTGATCTTCTCCCAAGTCTGTGAATTCAATCAAAAAATCATATAAAATTTCATAGAGTTTTTCAAACTCCTGAAAACTGTTTATTCCATTATCATTGTCAAGTTCTTGCATAGCACCTCACTCATTTTTTCATTATTCACGGATAGTTGCTTCAAATTCTTGAGTATAAAGTTCAGCTCGCAGAGAAATAAAGCCTCGATTATTCACTAAATCAACAAAATCGTCAATAACTTGAGTGATGAGCCAACACGTATTATCACTTCTTTGAATTATATCTCCACCGACTTGACGTATCGTATTTAACGCAGATGGCTTTACTCCGTTTATATTTAGGTAGCACATCAAAGAGGTTTGAGAATCACGCAAGTCTTCGTTCAATGCGTTGATTTCATCTTTTATAATTTGTATATGTGCTGAAAATTCATGAGGTTGTGAGTAGATTGGTTCCACTTTCCCCAATATATTTTCTTGCTCGACAAATGTATAAAGACGTATTATTTCCTCTTGTGAAATTGCAGAAATACAGCTTTTAACCATTTGAAACACATTCATAATTTCTCCTAGGCAAAATATCGCGCATAACTTTGCAAAGCGGTCAATTGATGAAATATTGCGCCGTATTGGGTCTGATAAAGCCAATTTTCATTGTCTGACTCAAAACCTTGAACGCTCACACTCACCGAGCCTGCAGTGCCACTTTGTACGCTGCCGACAATATCATTGCCACGCATTTCAAGAGTGAGTAAATGACAGGCAAGAAGATCTTTTAAAAGCGATAATTTTTCTGATGAAATAGATTTTTCCTTGTATTTTTCAAGTAAAAAATCTGCAATTTCAAATACTTTTATGATTTTTTCATCTTCACAATGCGAAAAGTTGGCGTATTCTGCTTTAAACATTTGTACATCGACCATAGATTTCACCTACTATTTGAATTATTGCAATCCATATTCTTATATTTCAGATGCGCTTTGAAAATCGGGCTTTGTATTTGTCTGTTTTATATCAATTTGTTCTGCTCCATTTATTTGCAAAGCCTGCTCTTTTGCTTTATCATTTCCAAAACTTAGCGTGTCGCTTGCAAATATTCTTTCGCTTTTAAAAATTGGTAAATCTTTATAGAGTTTAACAATTTCTTCCCAATCCTGCTTTGCGATTTCAGTTATACCAAACTTTCCTTGACTCATATTTTTTCCTTGTGAATCGTATATGTTCGATACGGGACTTCCATTGATAACGACTTCTTTTTGTTCATTTAATTCAAATTTAATTCCATGAGGTGAATTATAGAATACATACACAATGTTTTGTTCTGTCGCCTTATTTTTCTTTGCCATTCTTCGCTCCGGTTTTAAGGGTTTTGCGTGGAGTTTCGCAAATATAACAAAACCCCACTTATTGGCTATTACATTCCGCTCATGCGCACAAATGCGAGTGGATTATAGATAACCGCACCTGCTGTTGCCGCAGCTAATTTTTGCGTAAGAGAACTTTCTTGCCTGTACGGTGGGTATGCTCGAAACTTTTCAGGCGCAACACATTCGCCCACTGGTTGTCCAAGAACTTCTTCGGGGTACATGCAGACTGTTTGTGTTCCATCTTCCGCGCGAAGTTCAGGAACGACAACAATTCGTAAATTGGTAAAATATTTCTTTAACATATCAAGAACAGAAACATTATATTCTGTTGCTGAACCGAGCAAAACATTTACTGACGGTGAAAGAGCAAGCACAAGTGGCAATTGCGGATTGACGTGCCCACCCATATTTGTGACAAGATCGCTAAATAATTTAAGAACATCATTATAGATTTGTGTAGTTGTCTTATCGCTCCACAAAACTTTTCCATCAATTGACTTGGGAGTTGTTGCCGCAGGCAGAGAAGGATCATTCATAATGCCGAAAATTTGCTTGCCCAAAACACCAAAAAGGTAGAACTTATTTGCATCGATATCAATCATCGAAGTGGCGGCACGCTGTTTATCCGCTATACATGCTATTTGAGCTTCGCCGGCCATTTCGGCTTCAAGATCGCCAATTGAAATAAGCGTTTGAAATCTATAAACTTCTCTATATGGAAAATTATAATTTATATGGGCATTGCCTTGATTAATATAGTCAGAATAGGGAGCTGTTGAACCAACAACCTCGTTAATTCTGAAATGAACTTGTGAAGAAGAGAAATTACCCTTTTTCACTTCCGGAAAGAGTT
>CAYJPB010000014.1:7989-13185 GCA_964371955.1 uncultured Desulfovibrionaceae bacterium
TAAATAGCTTTCGGATCCCAATAGCTCAATAGTGCCGCAGGAACAGTAACATTTGCTTGGCTTACTAAATTTGAGTCTAAAGCTATTTTATTGTAATTATTCGCTATTGCATTTCCGTCTTTATCGACATTTCTACCATTTTCTATCCAGCCTTTCGGATTATAAAGGTGAATATCTTTTGATGTAGATAAATATTTGACCTCATTAGAAAAATATAATTTATTCATAGTATCCTCTAAGATTTGTTAATGCCATATTGGCAATGAATTTTATAGCATTTTTAATAAATCAATTGTGCTATAATTAAATCCAATTTGAAATCACAATCACATCATCGGCTTCTCCGCCCGTAACGACAGTGAAAGATGTTTCAATAGCGTTTTCAACAGTGCTGTCGGCCTCGTCAGTCTTTACAGTACCGTCGGAAAGGTTAGCAAAAACTTTGTCGCCGGCAGAACAAGCTGTTGAAGTTGTTACAAAAAAGTCACCTTTAATACATACCGATACATACTCATTTTCAGGAATTTTATTGTCTGCACCTGACAAAATATCAGTATTAAAATAGGGGTCAAGCGCCATCGCCAGACCTAAGGGCTGCCCTGTTCCGCTACTACTTACTTCATCACCATCCGCCCATACAAAAACACCACTTGTTATAGCGTGTGAAGTTTTGAGTGGTTTGCAAAAATACACTACAGGATTTGTAGGGACTTTTTGCCCTGAAATACCCATTGCCGGAATTCTGTTCATGGAATTTTGAAAATGTGGATTACTCATAGTTTCCTCATAATACTAAATGGTTATAAAAATTTTACAAATGTAAAATATGCCTATATGGTTTTATTCGAAGCGAGATTTAAATACTTGCGAATCGGAAAAGCTTGGTTTTTGATTATAGATGATACTATAATCTGACAATGCCTTGATTACTGCCTGCGCACTTTCTTTTTCAGTAGGAATTTTCAACAAATTACATGCGTGCATATAGATGTCTGATGCGTTATCAAAAGCAAACATATCCATTTCACCTGTAAAAGGAATACAGAGTGAAAGAGCTTCATGCATTTGTTTAAATTCTTGAGTTATTTCACTTTTAATTTTTATAATTGAAACATCTTGCGCCAATTCTTTTTTATATTCATCACATTCTTCATACTGTGAACCCTCATAATTTTCTTCATCAGACTCTACTCTATCGAGAGTTTCATTATGTACTTTTTCCTCATTCTCTTCCTCTCTGAATATCTGATTAACTATAATGTCTTTTTCTTCAATAAAATCACCAACAGCTTCTTTTTGTTCAGTTTTTTCATTCATATCTAAAAGATTTTTCTCTTTGATTTTAGATAATTCCTGAAATAATTCTTCAAGTAATGCAAGAATATTTTTGAATTCAACATTTTCTGAATCATTGATTTTGTCATTTGTATTTTGTGTTTTTTCAAGATGTGAGGCATTTTCCAAAAGTGCGCTGTCAGCTACAACAACATCCGGACCGGCCCTTCCTTCTTCAACAAGCGCAACATGGTTACCTTTGATTTTTGTCATTACAAAATCGTAATTCTGTCCTTCAAATGTTCCGGTTTCAAATAGAGGTTCATACGCATAAGCTGCAGATAATTCAACTCTTTCACCGCTTTGAATCTTGCGTATTGCTTCGGCATCCGTAACAATAAGACTGTTTTGCAAATAGGGTTGAACAAAACGACAATCTGTCCCGAGTGAACCGACTCTATGCTCTTTTTGTGGCGATTCAGCATGCTCGACATAATGCCCGCGTAATAGTGGTAAACCATTGAAACTTTCTACACATTGCTCTAATTCAACACCGCTTCTATAGCCATAATATACTTTTTTTTCCTCAAGTCCGTGTTCTTTATGATTTGGAATTTCATAACCATAATAAGGGCTTACACACTCTTTACTGATATTACTGTAGCCAACATGTAAAAACCCGTTTGTATCAAGACGACGAGTGCTATCAAGCGCAAATTTCATACTTACTCCTATAAACTGTTGTATCATTTAGTGTTTTTTAATTATATGTGTTTTTTCATCTTCTAAAAGATATTCTCTTGCTTCTTTAGTGCTTATAATATTTTTATCAACATAACTATTTATAATATCTGATTTAATTTGATTGATTTCCATAAGTATTTTTTCTTCATTTTCTGCAAGCGGAAGCCATGAAAAATCTATAGAATTGTCTATGGCAGAAAAAGCATTCATCTGTAGTAAGTATATAATTTTTCTTACATTATGACTCAACTGTTTTTCTTGTAAAGATTTGCAGTAATCATAAAAATTATGTATATCACTTTGCCCTGAAGCATTAAACCCGCTCGGAGAAATACCTAAAAATTTTACTGCTGGAATTCTGAAAACTGTTGCGATCAACTCTAAAGCTTGTCGTACAATTTCTGTTGTTCCGCTGAGTGAAGTATCTAATTTAATAAGATCTTCTTGTTCTTTATCCAAAGCAAATATTCCATTGTTGTTCTGCTTTTCGATAAAATATCCAAGCCGTGCTTCGAGTGAATGTGTTCCTTCACCGGATAAAGCCCCAGACATATTGGTTTTTAATGCTGTAAGAGAAAACTTTGTTAGTAATCTTGCCGCTGATTCCTTTGATTTTGTGAACTGCACAATATATTCCCAAGCAAGTTGAGAAATTGGTACACCAAAGAAGTTATACGCAGGTTTATACAATAATGGCGCTTCTTTACCTGTGAAATATAAAAATCTTGTAGCGTGAACCTCTTTACCTGCAATAAACCAACTTGAAGGCGAAAAATAATTTTTGCTTAGTGGATTTGTTGAATTATATGCCCCCGGAGAACAGTTAATCGGATCAATAATTCTAAAATCTCGCAGACTATTTTTTTTGAATGTAACACTATCTAAAATAAGCGGTGTATTGAGAAGGTTATCAGGCGTCCCAGTGTCGACAAACACAAGACATCCTCCATAATATCCAATCTTTTCAACTACTTTTCTTAACATATCTTGAATGTCATACTCGCGTAAATCACACTTGATTCTTGCTAATTTTTCATCAAGATTTTGAATAGACTCTTCATTCCCTTTTGAGGAGTTTGAAGTGTAATTCAATTCAATAAACTTCCTTGTCATTTCATCGGCAATTGTCTCTACACCTGCTGATATCAATGGATTTTGCGCAATTTGCTGCAAAAATGGATACCCTAAAAAATGAACACTTTCTCCACTGCCAAACATCGCTCCACTTCTGCTTGCCATTTCAAAAAAATTATCCGGTAAAAGTGCGTCCAAGGCAAGATTGTTTTCTGTTGAAGACATGTTTTGAGCATGACAGAAATTTTCTAAATCAATTTCGCAAGAATTCTGTGTGTCACTTTTGATAAATTTCATCTCACTTCCTTTATAGTTTTTTAGATAATTATCGCTTGAATTTCATTGATGACATTCCACGTATATGTAGTTCAAGCGCGTAGCGAAGTGCGTCAAAACAATGATTATACTTATCTTCAATGATTGCTAGCACTTCACCGGAAAGTTTATCAACTTTATACGAATAATTATTCGCTTCATCAATCATGTAATTGCATCGTGGATGTATAATAATCTTTTCAAATGACTTGAGAATTGTAATTCCGTCATAAATTGAGCCCGGCCATTTTTTTACAGCAAAAATATTGAAACCCTGCTTTTGCATATAGCGTATTGTTTCAGGGCGAGAACTATCTGCTCTGATTGGGTTTTTGCGAGAAAAAGGAATTGAGTCAAACAAAGAAGCAGCTTCATCTATATCGATATTTTTGGCGTAAGCTTCATAGTCAATATAGAGCGTATTTCCGCTGATATAACAACGTATAAGCACTGTTGGATCTTGCGCAAATCCCCAATCGACACCATAATATTTTTTTTGTCCTTCATCGGATTCAAAATCTTGAATTATAAACTTATTTTTGAAAATTTGTGCATTGGAATATTTTATACATTCCCCTTCCCAAACGTTTAGGTAAGCTTCATAATCGTTTGCTTTGGAGTTTTCCAATTCATCCATTAAAACTTTAGGAAACCACGGGTTATCTCGGAAAGTGACTTTCTTTATAACTGCATTATTTTGTTGTGTTAATACAAATCTTTTATACGTTTCATCGCTTTCTAAATAAGGATTAAATGAAAGCCATATTTCTGAATTCTCAGCTCGTATCGTGGGAATAAGAACCTCCCACGATTGCTTTGAAACGCTCTGCCCTTCTTCAATCCAACAAATATCTATATTTTCAAGTGATTTAATCTTTGCACTATCGTGGAACAAACCGTGAAATATAAATTCCGAACCATTTTTACAGCGGATTTTTTTATTTGTAACATAGTAAATTTTTTGAAGATTTAATCTTTCAATTGTATCTAGCAAAAGTTTATGTACAGATTCTGAAATAGTTGATTGATACTCTCTTGTACAAAGAATTCTTAATTTTTTATGGCTGGCTAATAGAACGAGAGCTATTGCAAAATGCCATGACTTTGCAGAACCTCTTCCCCCATAATATATTTTATAACGGCTTTCACTAAACAGCTCTTTATAAGCCTCGGCATATGTAATTCTGGAGATTATTTTGCTCATAGTATTAACACTGAATTTGTATAATTAATTACAATATATATTGTTAAATATTTTCAATATTTGTTCCAATAAACTCAATTTCAATTTTTCCTTCAAAAGTATTATCATTTTCATTTTTATCCGGCGCATTAAAGCCGTACATTGCATTAAGCAGGCGTGTTGCTGATAAAATTTCATGATTTGTGCCGGATTCAATTACATGCAATAAAGTTTCCACTGCGAGGTTTTTAGTCCAAATCAATCCTTTTTCCATGATAAACCTATAAAATTGTTTGCTTTGCTCTTATTCTTTCAATCAAATAATTTCTATGTTGAAAGCAAATTTCTTTTGTTACGTATTTTTCTTTCACGTTTTCAATTTTTTCATCTATGGAATCGAGCCTTTTCTCGAAACTTCTTTTTAAGTCTTTAAGAAAATATGCAAGAACAGATATAACTATCGAATTAACAAATAATAAGAGATTGATAAGTACAGTTTCATTCATAATTCACCTCTTTATATTCAAAAGCTAATAAAGCCATTTTGATGTCGCAAAGTTTCGATTTCTTTAATAAAAATGTATAAATCGGCGGCATCTCTTTCA
>CAYJPB010000014.1:13195-25025 GCA_964371955.1 uncultured Desulfovibrionaceae bacterium
GCTCGACTTCAGAATGGGCAATTGTGGGAGAACTGTCGTGAGAGTCGTCTCCATGGAAGGTATCGACAAGCAGCTTTGAAGCATCATTGCTGATAGAATCACGAGCAGAAGTATAGTTTTTTTTTGCATAATATTGCAAAACCTTATCTATTAATTGTAGTACCGAGGTGAAAATTTCAACAAAAATATTCATAAAATCTAACTATTAATATTCTGAATTTCTTGAACTTCATCGGCGTTTTTCGCTTTTCCGAAGTTGAATGCAAGATAGTTTACGATATTATAGATTAACCGATATATAGTCGAACTATCTGCCTCAGGAGCTTTGAGGAAAACCGCTATAAAAGCTGCAATTGAAACGATAACAGGTACAAATAATTCCCAATTCTCTGAAAAAATTTCATACATAAAACATCTCCTTTAGACTTGTTTTTCTTTTTCTGCTTTGAGAAGCGTTTGAATTTTTTTTGATTTTGAAAGTGAGTTGAGATAATCTTTCAAACTTTCAACTCTATTGAGCCAACCATTCAAAAAAACTTTGAATTTTGGTTTTTGATTTGATAAGCGTATATAATATTTTGCTCTTTCTTCAAGCATAAACTTTGCTGCTTGCGTTGTATTTGCTGCATATGACAGACGAATTGTTTGAGATCCAATAATCCCGTCAATATGTGCATTAATCGCTTTTTGCAAAACTTTTACTGCATAAAATGAGCCGCTATTAACTGCATAATCATATGTAATAACAGATAAAATTAGTGGCAAACTTGCAATATTCGGTGAAATCCAAAATGCTTCATAAAGAATTCGTTTTGATTGCTCTTTGTTTAAAGCAACAATTGTATTTCTATCGACGTGATAAATTTTTAATTCAGTAAGAACTTTTCTTCCTTGTTCTGTTTTTTCATAATCCTCTAGGAATCTCAACGAGATACCATATTTTGTAACACCTCCCGGATCATTTTTATGCTCCGAAAGTGCCCCCTCTACTTTTGCTAAATGTTTGTATGCAATTTCAAAATATTCAGGATAAGTGAATTGAGTCTCGTGAATAATTTCTATACGTAAATCTGCTTTTGCCGGTATAGGCTTATCTACAATAATTTTTGACATACGCTTCTCCTTCTTTCGCTCCTTATAGCACTGCTTTTTTACCCATAATCACAGGAACGCACAGGAGCGCAAACAAACGCAGTCTACCTACTTGACAGAGAATTTTATAACAACATACTTTCAATAAATACAATATGTTATAGATGTTAAAAGCTGTTTTTACACAAATAAATTCTTTGATTTTGATTATTTTTTCCAATAAAGTGCAATTTTTTTTAAATTCCTTTAAAAAACTAAAGAGAGAGGCTTACTTCCTCTCTCTTCAACATATTGTTATTGCGTAATAATTTATCCTCTACGCACAAGCCAATGCATGAGCTGATTGTATTCAGCGCAGTATTTTAATCCGTCAAAGGCGATCGGCGCACCTTCATCGCGCCATAATAGAACTGTTTTTCTTGCTTTTTTAAATTTTAGGCAAATTTGTCTTAAACTTGATAAATGCTCCGGGCATACACTCAATTCTTCTTTCATTATTCCTCCAAAAAGTGTTATGAGAGAATGATTAACATGCAGTAATCGTATTCTCTGACTTGTTTTGGGTAATGTATAATCGAGTTGCTTAATAACTTTAAAAGAATATACACTCTATAAATTGAGTAATAGTATAAGAAATTTTTATCGTAATTATCTAATATTGTATTTTTGAAATGCTCACTAAACTATCTTGATATATTGTTTATTTCTTATATCCAAAATCAGATTATTTGTCAAGCTATTATTTATATGATAATCGTTTATAAAATTTCCATCGGAAAAAATCTTTTTTCACTTGATTCTTTTCAAAAAGTATGCCAATGTATCTTCAACACTATGAATGAGGACAGAAAAAAACAATATGGCACTTGAACTAAAACAACAAATCAAGCTATCTCAACAACTTGTAATGACACAAAGACTGCAACAAGCAATCAGCCTTTTGCAGCTCTCTCGACTTGAGCTTGTTGATACAATTTCGAGTGAACTTATGGAAAATCCCTTTCTAGAGGAAGGCTCAGAAGAGTTTGCCAATGATCAAACTCCGCAAGAAAATCAAAAAAATCAAGAAGATGATTTTGTATACGACAAAGAAGTTTCCTCTACCGCTGATTGGGAAGATTACCTTGGCGACCTTTCAAGTTCACCAAAGCTGAGTAATTCCAAAGAGTTTGAATTGCCTGACGAAATGATGAGCTACGAAAGCAGATACGCGTCCAGCCCTAATCTCGAATCTCATCTGATGTGGCAGCTATACCTTGCCAACTTCACTGATGAAGAAATGAATATCGGTGAATATATTATTGGAAATATAAACGATAACGGATATTTATCAACTACGTTACATGAAATTTCCATTGAAGTTGGAGTAGACGAATCAAGCGTAAGAAAAGTATTGGAAGCTATTCAAAACTTTGATCCTGTTGGAGTTGCGGCAAGTGATCCAAAAGAATCCTTGCTTATTCAAATAAAAAATCTCAAATACGACAGAGACCCTATTCTACTTGGTTTAATTACAAATCATCTTGAAGACTTAGAAGCTTTTCGATACAAGCATCTTATGAAAAAGTTCAAAATAGATGAAGAAACTCTTTATGAATACATACAAATAATTAAGTCGCTCGATCCAATGCCCGGCAGTGGATATTCCAACGAGCAAAGCTTTTATATTTCTCCTGACGCCTTTATTTACGAAATGAACGGTGACTATATTATTGTGCTGAATGAAGATGGTATTCCGCAATTACAACTTAGTGAAATTTATTCACAAATGTCAATGACAAACATCGATGCCACGCAAAAAGAATTTCTTATTGAAAAACAAAAAGCCGCTACATGGCTGATACGTGCCGTCCATCAAAGACAGAAAACACTCTATAAAGTTTTAGAATCTATAGTAAAATATCAAACAGAATTTTTCAGCGGTGGCGTTACAAAGTTGAAACCATTGATTTTAAAAACTGTTGCAGAAGATATAGGAATGCACGAATCAACAATTTCGCGTATAACAACAAATAAATTTGTTGCTACTGCATACGGAACATTCGAAATTAAATTCTTTTTCAACTCTGCTCTTTCGCTTGACAGCGGTGCCGAAGTTGGTTCTGAATCTGTAAAATCTGCAATAAAAAAATATATTTCAGAAGAAGATACAAAAAATCCACTTTCTGATGAAAAACTTTGTGAAATTCTCAAAAACGACTTGGGTGTTGATATGGCACGCAGAACAGTTGCAAAGTACAGAACGGCACTCAATATTCCTTCTTCGTCAAAAAGAAAATCTTTCTTTTAATTTTTTGATTACAAAAAACACACGACAAGCAGTTTTTTTATTTGAACTTTCTGCTTGTCGTGTACTGTTTGTTAATCATGTGTAACTTTTAATACACTCATTTTTCCAGCTTATTATCAAAGCTATGCGGGATTATCAAAACGCCTTACGGGGAGATGGCACGCGCCTCTGCCTGTTCTTGCCGTGAAGTCTTGATGATAATCTTCCGCGGCAAAGAAAGCGGGAGCTGGAAGAATTTCTGTTACAACATCATAACCGTTTTCAATAAGTAAGTTTTTTAATTCGATTGAAGTCGCTTCTTGCGCTTCATCAGTATAAAAAATAACACTTCTGTATTGCGAACCCACATCAACACCTTGTCTGTTGAGCTGCGTTGGATCATGAATTTCAAAGAAGTAACGTGCAAGAGTTTCAAAATCAGTTTGCGATGGATCGTATGTAATACGAACAACTTCGGCATGCCCTGTTTCCCCTGTTATCACATCATTATAGGTTGGGAAGCTAGTGTGCCCCCCCATGTAACCTGAAACAACGTCTAGCACACCGGGTAAATGAGAAAAACCGTCTTCAACGCCCCAGAAGCAACCGCCGCCAAAAAATGCATACGATGGGGCAGATGTTTCTTCAAGAAAGCGCATCGAAATTGAATTAACACAATGTCTTGTATTATTTTCTGTGAAGCCTTCACCTAAGAATACATGCCCCAAATGTCCGCCACAGTTTGAGCAAACAATTTCTGTTCGCATGCCATCAGGATCCGGTATGCGTAACACTGAGCCGGGAATTTCAAGATCGAAGCTTGGCCAACCACAACGAGAGTCAAACTTATCTATTGAATGATACAAAGGCGCATCACAACGGCGGCACACATATAAACCCTCGTCTTTATTATCGTTATACTCACCTGTAAAGGCGTATTCCGTTCCTCTGTGAAGAATGACAGCTTCCTCTTCCTCAGTCAATTCATTGAATTGCATAGCTCTTCCCTCCGGATATAATTGTTGATTTTCTCTTTCGATTTCCGATTGTTGCGCGCTCTGTGTCCATGTGTAAGACGTAAAAAATGTTGCTGTAATCAGCAATACAAATAAGAAAAATTTTACATATTTTTTCATAATTCCTTTCCTGTGTCCATCTTATGTTGCGGACTAACAATATAATAGTAATCATTCCTAACATGTCAAGAAAAATTTAATCTATTTTTTGAGAACTTGCATTTTTAAAAATTAAGTGCTATCTTCTAAATGTTAATTATAACTTATCTTGTAGGAATAAAAATGATTCATCTCTATCCTTATCAAGCTTTACTCACAATAGTAGGCAACTATTTTGATGCACACTCTGTTTCTTTTTTTGTTGCACAGTCAAACGACAAAAATTCCGTCCAATTGCTGACATATTGGTGTCCTGCTGAAAAACTTATTGATAACTTCTTGGTTGAATCCGGCAGAGGATATGTTGGTTGGGTTTTAAGAAACTCTGCTCCGCTCCTTGTTAAAAGTGATGACTTACAAAACGTAAATATTGACTATTACGAATCATATCCCAATGAAGTTCAGTCATTTATGGCTTGCCCCGTCCTTGAAAAAAATGTGCTCTGTGTGGATAGCAGACGAGAAAATGCTTTTGATGAGAACAGTCAAAAAATGCTTGAACTATTTGCATCTCTTTTTGGAGAGATACTAAAATACCAAGCGCAAAGTTCATTAACCTCACAAGTTAGCACTTATTATTCCGCTCTTGAAGCAATGCATGACCATTACGAAAAATATAACGGTTGGACAAAATATCTTAAAAATTGCTTGCAAACCATTTCCGAAGCAAGTGGCTATGAATATGTCTCTTTTGTGTCTCACCCCGAAGAATCGCCCAATTATATCATTGAAGCAGAAAATGTTCCGCTTGTTTTGATTAATGAAAAACCTGTTGAAATTTCAGTGCAATCCGGAACTATTGGTTGGGTTATACGTAACGAAGAAAATATTTTCAATGACGGACTTACGCAAACGTCCACACCCTTATATGGAAAAATAAAAGATATCCCCGATTTTTGCTCTACAATATGCAAAACAATAAAAGTCAATAATACCGTCATTGCAACAATTGCCCTTGCTTCTCGTAATTCAAAAAATATAACACCGCAATTGCGTTCATTTATAAGAACGGCTTGCGGAAATATCACACAAGCCGTTGAAAGATTACACCTTAGACATAAGATGCAAGAAATTGCTACAAAGAAACAACAGTAAATTTACTCTGTCCAATCCATGCTTATAATGCTCCATGTATCGACATTGTTAAATCTATGGGGTTCTGCCAAAGCTACGTAAGTTCCCAATCTGTCAGTTTCGTCATCGATATTATAGAGATAGCCTTCCATTTGAATAGTGCCGTCTTCAAGTGTTTCAGCTTCTTCTACTCTTGCATAATATATTGCTTCACCGCCAAAGCCATCAAATGTGAAGACATAACCGTCATACTCGAAAAAATCTACGCTTTGTAAGTTTTGAATTTCATAATCAAAGTATTTATTGATACTTTCTTTTACATAATCATCGTCAATTACAAGCATTCCGTCTCTTTCTACGATTCTGCTGTTGTAGTTATTCATGTAATTATGTACAATACCAAATTGTATCATTGCCGCAGGATTATCTTCGTCGAGCACTTCATCGGCGGTGAAATCATACATCCCCATTTCAGTGAAATTTGAAAGGAAAATACCCATTCTTGCCATTACTTCATCGCTAAATTCTTGGGCAAAAGTAATGTGAGGGGCAAATGTAAATACGCATAAACACATAGAAAGTAATGAATTAATAAAAGCTTTTTTCATAATTCTTCTCCTTTGATTTTTCATAATTTTACATCTATTTGCATATAAAGTAAAGCAAATTATATAAAAATAATTCTGGACAAGAAATACTCCTTCGGCTAAAATTTTTATACGACGCTCTATTTAACTATCGAGAAAACAATGAAAAAAAATATTTTTTTGCTACTTATTTTGCTTGTCACGACAGTATTGTTGGCGTGGATAAACGCTGTACTTCTTCTTGTAAATTATACATTTACTATATTTATACTAAATACATGCACTTCAATTATCATAATCTATCTCATGCTCAAAGTATATACATCAAAAAACTTTTTCTTGCTTGTGCCTTTATGTATTGTGTGTATCATTTCGCTTATTCTTGCGCTTTTCTCCCTAATTGATATTCTTTCGCAATAATTCTTGACAAATCTCAATGTTAAAAGCTAGATTATATTTCAGGTACTAGAGCACTTTTTTTTGAAAATGCCCTAAATGTCAGAGTATCAAATAATTAGGAGAATTATTATGCTAAAAAGACGATTTCTCATAGCTTTTGCTTGTGTATTACTTACATTATTATGCACCTCTGTTGTGGCCGATGCTCGCCCTTCTTGGATTACTGTTTCGTATTCGGGTTTCACCATTCATAAAAACCCAAATCAGACCAATCTTGACTCTCCCGGCTATTACTACGCAAACATTATTGCAACCTGTGTCAATAACAGCACAGACAGAATTATCACCGGGGTTACAAGCCGTTCAATGGGTTTTAATGCTATTGCTTCCGGTAATAATGTTGATTTGGGAACGGCAACAGGCACTATTTCTATTGATGAACCATCAACTCTTGAACCTGTTCACCCAGGCGAAGCTTTCACCATTGAATATAATATTCCCGTTTTATATATAAATGATGCGGGCACTTCACTGTTCAACAGAAGTGAAAACCCTCGCTTACGCACATATAACCTCACACATGATTTTCAAGTTTCTGAACAGTAAATTGATATAGTGTAAAAAAGCATATAATAAGTATTCTTTTTTATTAATCTAAAAAACCCTCTCTTTCATTCCAAAGAGAGGGTTCGTTTTTAAGCTTGGATTGCATCTATTTTTTGATGCAGAGTTGTTTTGTTATCGAGTTTTTGTTTTTTCAACTGTTTAAGTTCAACGTCTTCATTTGGAGTGAGAAAGGCTTTTGATTCCAGCTTTTCTACTTGTTTACTAAGAAGCATATGCTCATCCCATAAGGTTTTGAGCTCAGGATTATTCTCTACAAGTGTTTCAATGTGTTGTTCGTCATGATTCGTCATGGTATACTCCTTGTTTTTTAAGTTTCACAACATAGTTAAATGTACCAAATAAAAATGTAATTCCACCTTGTAAATAAACAATACTACACTTTCAAAAAAAAAGAAACTACTTTTTTCGAAAATAATAAAATTTTTTTATTTTCTTACAATCTATGCGCCAATTCAGCAATTGAAGAAATTATTGCACCGTCAATCAACCATAAAGCTATAAGCACAACAAAGGGAGAAAAGTCAAACCCGCCGGACATTGTGAAAGGAAGAAAGCGGCGTACTTGATAATATACCGGTTCTGTCAAAGCACGCAAAGTGCGCACAAACGGGTTGTAAGGGTCGGGATTAACCCATGAAAGAATTGAGGATATGATAATCACAAGACTGTACAAAGAGATAAGCATACTGGCCAGTCCTGCGATTGTGCTGAGAAGATTACCTATAATAAACATTGATTTTCCTTATTTTTTTATATTTTCATTCATTTCTTTAATGAGTTCAGAAATTTCTTCACTGTCAGGGAAAATTTCTTTTGCTTTTTTCAAATATGTAGAAGCTCGAACATATTCTTTTGCTTCCATAAGCGCTTTTGCAATCATAACAAAAAGCTTTTTTTCGCTTTTATACAGCTTCACACATTGCTGAAAAGCTTGATCTGCTTCAGAAATTTTGTTTGCTTGCAATAATCTCAGTCCAAGATTATATGTTTTATCGAGTGCCAATTTGCGCTTTCTTGCGTCTTCCTTCGACTCTTTTCCAAGAGAACCTACCATAACTTCATAAATATCTTCCAATTGCTTGAGAAGTGGCTTTTCTTGCCCCGGAGTGTAACTGATGGGTTTTTTGGTATATTTCATTATTGCCTTATCGGATGCAACAAATTGCACAGCTTCACGCAGTGAGCCGCGCATAGAAACAGGCACTTGCGTATACGATTTTACCACTGCTTGCAGAGCTTTTATGCAAGAAAGCAAGACTTTATCGCTTTCTCCTTTATAATAATAGGCTTTAACTCTGCCGACATTATCTATAATAATTTTTTGACTCATATACAATCCATTATTTTTATTGGTTAAAGCAAGAAAGACGTACTCTTCTTGCTCATAAAAAATATGCCCTAAAAATTCATAATTTGCAATACTTCATTCAAATTAAATCATCACTCATATAACCCTTTGTTTAAATTATATTTTTCAACTATTTTCTTGAAGTATTTCTTCATAAAACTCATAATCTTCATCAAATTTTTCAAGCAAAGCTCTTTCATCATCGTTCCGAGCAAAAGTTACTGCCTGATTTTTATATCTTTCGGCATCTCGTAAATTTGTTGTGTAGAGTTCAGCGTAGGCGAGGTGGAGATAGGCTGAAAATGAATCATTATTACTTCCGTATGAACGAGCAATAAGCTCATGCACTTCGCTATCGAGCGGATATTGCCTAAGAATTGCCTCATATTGCACTTGTGCTTGAGGGTAAAGCCCTAATTGATCATAAATTCTCGCAAGGTAGTAGCGTGTCATCAAATCATTGCTGTCTAGTTGATATGATCTATACACATAGTCATAAGCTTTATTTAAATCAAGGTATTCGTATTGAAAATAGCCGGCTTCTCGAAGAAAAAGCGGATTATTCGGTTCAAGCGTCAAAGCATTCTCAAAAGCAATTTGCGCTTGAGAGATATTGTGTTCTCTTGAGTATAAAATCCCCATACAAAATTGAGTTAATGCACTTGACTGATCTTGTGTTACAAAATACACTTTAGCATTTTGCACAGTATCGTATTTTGCACGGATAAAGGACTGTACATAAAGAAATTCTGAATTGTCAAGTTCTTTGGCTTCAATGTCCATAGAGCGCAAACGAGCATCAATGGAGCTTATTCTACTGTTCAAGTCGGGGTGACTGGAAAGATATGTCGGGATAGTATGCGCCAATGAAATTTGTGCTTGTAATTTTTCAAAGGCAGAAGTATAGGAATGTGGGTCATAACCGGCGTTCACCATATATTCAAAACCAACTGTATCTGCCTCATTTTCGTCTTGACGGCTGTAATTGAGCATAGCACTTTGCGCCGCCGCAAAACTTCCCGCCACAGCTCCTGCCATAACATCCCCTTCTGCACCGCTTGCCGAAGCCGCTACTGCAGCTGCCACGGCAGCAAGTAATGAAGCAAGCATCACACCTGTTGATGTTCCTTGACTTTCTGCAATGTGCCTTTGTGTGACGTGCGCAATTTCGTGTGCCATAACGCCTGCAAGTTCCGATTCATTTTCCATTGCAAGAAAAAGTCCTGTGAATATATAGACATAGCCTCCCGGTGCCGCAAAAGCATTTAAACTTTTATCCCACAAAAGATTTGCTTCATATTCAAAAGGTTGTGCGGGGGCATGCTCTAATAATGTATCTACAATGGATTGAAGGTATTCTTGCGCGATTGGGTCATAAATTATCGGCGCTTGCGTTTTCATTATGGCATTATACTGCTCACCTAATTCGTATTCCTCTTGTATAGTCATTGCGCCAAAAAGTTGCGCATATGCCGTTGAGTGAAAGGTAAGCGTAAAGAGAAGAAGATAAACAAATGTTTTTATAGAATTTTGCATATACCTTTCCCTTTAGTTTATATGTTGTATTTTTAAAAAAGTAACTTTCTGCAATTTGCATGACAAATCGCAATTGCAAGAGCATCGGTTGTATCCAAAGGTTTTTTCAATTCTTTTTGATTGAGCAATGTACGAACCATAAAAGCAACCTGCTCTTTCTCTGCTCTTCCGTTGCCGACAATCGCCTGTTTTACCTTTGTCGGCTCATAATCATACACAGAAAGATTGTAGCGAAAAAAACACGAAAGAGCAACACCGCGGGCTTGCCCCAATTTTAGGGCAGAAAGTGCATTTTTGGCAACAAACACTTGTTCAATTGCAGCTTCTGTCGGCGTAAATTCTTTACAAATTTCTAAAAGTTCATGGTAAATATGTGAAAGTCTGGAATTAAACTCCTTGGCATTTGGTTTAATCGCTCCGCAATCCACAAGTTTCAATACGCCGGACTGTTCCTCGATTATTCCCCAACCTGTAACAGTTGAACCGGGATCGATGCCAATAATTTTCACATCAGAGCTTTTTTTCTCATGCATGAGAGTTCCAAAGTTCCAGTTTATTTTTTATAAAATTAACGCATGCAGCATGCTCATCTTTGCCGTTACCTTGAACATACATAGGTTCTCCAAAGTGGAAATACACAGTATTTTTTGGGTTTATTTTACCGAAATCTTTAATAATTTTCCCTGTAGACCAATAATCGGTTTTAAGAGCAATAGGTACAACAGGCACGTTTGCCTTTCTTGCCAGTTTAACACCGAGTGAATTGAAGTCTTGCTCATCAAAAACTTTTTTACGTGTTCCCTGAGGAAAAATAATGAGGGAACGCCCGCTGTTGAGAATTTCAACGCCTTCTGTCATTGATTTTGTAAAATCTTCACGAGGGTTTACCCTGTCAAGGAGTATAGGATCGCGCGAACGCATAACATCTCCAAAGAAGGGGTATGTTGCAAGACTTGTTTTAACAATATATGTAACATCTTTATACGGCTGAATAAAAATCGGAAGCCCAAAAGTTTCAAGCGTGCTCATATGGTTAGCCACAAAGACACAAGGGCCTTCAACTGAAGTAAAGCCTTCTGTTCCATCAACGTCGATACGTCCACATGAAGTTTCTACAGCGCGAATAATTGCCAAGGAATCGCTCACCCAACGTTCTGTGGGGTAATTGTTTTTCTTTGCAGCACTGCGCGCTTTTAAAACAATACTTGCCATTTTTGTATAAAAACTTAATCCCGGAAATATCTTTGTAAAAGCAGACATTTCCAGTTCAGGCGTTTTATAGTTTTGAGGTAATTGGGGCATTTCCATAGTTATTCCTCTTCTTCAATAATTTTTTTTTGGGCATGAACTCTATTTAACTCGAGTTCTTTACCCTCGTTTTTGGGAAAATAAAATTGCATATCCTTTATTTTTTCAGGTAGATAGTCTTGCTCGACATAGGCATGAGGATAATTGTGCGGATATTTATATTCTGTACCATAGTTCCACTGCTTTTGCAAGTTTGTGGAAGCGTTCCTTAAATGGAGGGGAACGGGCAAAATTCCGTTTGCTTTAATCTCTTGAGAAGCAGCTTTATATGCGGCATAACTTGCGTTACTTTTTGGTGCAAGACATAGATATACAACGGTTTCTGCAAGGGGAATAAAGCCTTCGGGCATGCCCACAAATTCCACAGCTTGCTGGCATGAAACAGCCATTGTGAGCGCAGAAGGATCGGCAAGCC
>CAYJPB010000015.1:0-16848 GCA_964371955.1 uncultured Desulfovibrionaceae bacterium
TATAAAGTCCATCATAAGGTCTTGCAGAAATACTTTTATTACCATCAGTAAATGTAAAAGGTTTACGGATGTAGGCAAAAGTTTTTTTCTCGTGCAAAGTTTTACGACCTGCTTCTTTAAGGGCTAAAACTATGGGCAAAGCAGAGCCGTCTAAAATAGGAACTTCGTTGCCGTACACATGAATTTCAACATTATCTATTTGTAAGGCGTTTATCGCAGCAAGCAAGTGCTCTACCGTCGATAATGAAGCGTTGTCAATGCGAAGAGTTGTGGCCAATTCAGTTGTTTGAACAGCAAAAGGAGTAGGAGATAAGGCTTTAACACCTTGTGGAGTGTGCGCAAAAAAAGTAACTCCAGTCCCTGCTGCCGCAGGCGCAATCATGAGAGTAACTTCTTCGCCTTTATGGAGTCCAACTCCGCTTAATTGTACTGTTCTTGCAATAGTTGTTTGATACATTATAGCCTCGTTTTTCGAATTTCATAGGACTTAATGCAAAATATATGCCATAGATAGTAAATTTTTCAATTTTATGAATGATATTTTTAACATCAAAAAATTCATCATCTTATAAAATCTCTAGAAAAAATTTGGACGATAATTATTCAAGAACTTTCAATTTTCTTCGCACCTTGAGTGTGTAAAAAACAACATTGTTTTTGCGAAAGTGTGTAAATTGTTCAAAATCTGCTTAAATAGTTGTTGAAAATATACAACACTGTTGTTTTTTAACCACACTCCCAAGTGTGAAAGAATACGCGCATTTTGTATTCGCGTTAGACTCGTATTAAAGCGGAAGAGATTCAAGAATTGCATTTTTCGGGCACGCAAGCATACACGAACCACAATCATCACAACGTTCTGAAATCACTTTATAAGGTCTGCCTTCTTCTATTGCTTTAAATGAGCACACTTTTTTACAAATTCCACACGATACGCACGCATCGCTTATTCTGACACCGGCAGGGTTAACTTTTGCTCCACCGAATGCAAAACGTGTTCTTAGCACCTTATGATCGCGCACTTTAGTTTCAAAATCGTAATCAAAAATTTCTCCTCTGCCTCTATGAATGACATAGTTACCGTTCGCCATAGCAGGATACATATCAATATCACGTGCCGCAACTTCAAGATATTTATTTGTTTTTGCTTTTTCCGTAATTTCTTCGGGTGGCATATAGCGAAGATCACCGATTAAGCGAAACACAAAGCCCGGCTGAAATTCAGGAATTGCTCCTACGTCATCGTGATTTTCTATCCCACCGCCGCATATTCCGCTTACAGTAACTTTCAGCGTTTCTTTCAATTGTCTTCCATAGGGCTTATTCCCCATAGTTCTGAAATAAATTCCTTCATCATCGTATCCATTAAAATGTGCCGCCCGCGACTGCACTTCTCCATTATGGATTGTGGAAAAAATAAGCACGCCAATTTTATCCGCATAATCATAAATTTCTTTAATTGTCATAGTTCCTCCTTTACTTTCATTGAGTAAAACACAAAATTAGTTCGATGTCAAACTATAATTGTAAAAAAATAATCGCTTCTAATTAGGAATTCAAAAGGATAAACATTTCAACGAGTAAAGTGTCGATAACCAGTGCAGGATTAACCATCTCGTTTATTGCGTTTTGTGCATTCTCTAAAAGACTGTAGAGAGCGAAAGATTTTTCCGCCGTCACACGCAAAGCAAAAAAATCTGCAAGCGCGTGTTTTTCAACGCTTTCACGTTCAGAGATAGCTTTTGCCAAGCATAGGGTGATTAAATGAATTACTTGCAACGCATTTTCTTGTGCATAGCCTCTTTGCGCGGTATGTGCATCAAACCATGCTTTTCCGCTTGTAAAGAAAGCATGCAAATCATCAAGAATTTCTTCTTCCTCATCGGTTAATTCTTTTGGAAGAGTCGGCAAAATCATCACGTGAGAGCGAGAAACAAGCGTAGGCAAAATACGCTCTCTTTGTGGAACAGTGAAAATAAAAAGGGTTGTGCTATTAGGCTCTTCCAAAATTTTGAGAATCGCATTTGCCGCCGCAACAACAAAAGCTTGCGCTTCATAAAATACCACTACTCTTTTTTTCAAAAGGGAGGGGCTATGCGCAATAAGCGGCTTCAAGGAACGCATTTCATCAATTTTTATGGAAGCATTTACACCATTATAGACATGAAAGTCCGGATTAATTTCATTTGCAATTTCCACGCATGGCACACAGTCAATACAAGCAATACCACTCTTTTCGCAATTAAGCAATGATGCCCAATACTTCGCCGCCGCCATACGCAATTTTTGATCGCCACCTTCAAAAAGTATGACTTGTGGCGGTTTTTTTGCCAAGGCTTTTAAATGCGTAACAAAAGATTGCAGAGCAGAAGTGCCGAAAGCTGCATATATTTCATCAGCATTGCGCTTTGCATCGTCATAATCCGGCAACAAAGGTTCGTCTTTTGCTTGCTTTTTTTGTGACATAGGCTACTTTTCTGTCAATACTTTTGAGTATGCCAACAAATTTCCTTCGTCAAAAGCTTTACCCAATAATTGCATGCCAAGGGGTAAGCCGGACTTTGTTTGCCCAAATGGAAAGGCAATTCCCGGCAAGCCGGCAAGGTTCAATGAAAGTGTAAAAATATCCATAAGATACATTTGAATTGGATCGTGTACAGCATTCAAATCCCATGCAGGAATCGGTGAAACAGGCGATAAAATTGCATCGCATTGCTTCAAAGCATTCACGTAATCATCACGAATCAGACGGCGAATTTGCGCCGCTTTTTTGTAATACGCATCGTAATATCCGCTTGAAAGCACAAAAGCACCGAGCAACATTCTTCTTTGCACTTCCTGCCCAAAACCTTCCGTGCGAGATTTGATATACAATTCATCAAGATTGCTGATATCTTGCGCTCTTTTTCCAAAGCGGATGCCGTCGTATCGCGCAAGGTTAGAACCGGCTTCTGCTGTGGCAATAATATAATAAGTAGCCAAAGAATATTGCACATTCGGTAAAGACACCTCAACAATTTCAGCGCCTAAGTCTTTAGCATGACTGATACAATTTTGGCACGCTTCCAAAACTTCCTCATCAAGCTTTTCTGTTTGCATAAATTCTTTGGGAATACCGAGAGTCACACCATTAAGCGATTGCCTGCCATTCAAAAAGCTTGTATAGTCGGGCACTTCATTTGGAGAAGAGGTTGTGTCAAGCACATCGTGCCCTGCAATCACTTGTAGAACTTGCGCCAAGTCTTCAGTTGAACGCGCGAAAGGACCGACTTGATCGAGAGAGGAAGCATAGGCAATAACTCCGTAACGAGAAACACGCCCATACGTGGGTTTTATGCCGTAACAGCCGCAAAGATTTGCAGGTTGACGGATTGAACCACCCGTATCCGTTCCAAGCGAAGCAAAACACTGCTTACTTGCTACCGATGCCGCCGAACCACCGCTTGAACCACCCGGAACTTTTGCGAAGTCGTGAGGGTTTTTTGTGGGAAAGTAGCCCGAATTTTCACACGAAGAGCCCATGGCAAATTCATCAAGGTTATTTTTCCCTAAAATAATTGCACCGGCTTTTTCCAGTTTTTCTACAACAGTAGCCGAATAAGGAGGAACAAAGCCCTCCAAAATTTTTGAAGCGGCAGTTGTTGGAATATTTTTTGTGCAGATAGCGTCTTTTATTGTCATCGGCACACCAAAGAGCGGTTTGGAAGCATCAAAGCCTTTATTGTCCAGCTCTTTCGCTTTTTCAAGAGCTTTTTCCTTACTTATATGTAAAAGCGCATGGATGTTTTTTTCGCTTTCTTCAATGTTTTCAAGGTGTTCCGAAATTACTTTTTCAACAGACAAACCTTGTGAATATGCAGCCTTAAGTTGCTCGATTGTTTGTATACTTTCAGTCATGATACTATTTACCTTCTACAATTTTAGGAACAATAAAATACGCTCCGTCACTTTGCGGTGCATTTAAAAGCACTTCTTCACGTGTGCGCTTGGCATGGGGCACGTCTTCCCTGAATAAAATTGCGTGCTCAACGGGGGTATAGAGTGGTTCAACATTTTGAGTATCCACTTGTGAAAGTTCATTAAAGTAATCTACAATTGTTGCACATTGCCCTGCATAGAGCTGTAAGTTTTCTTCACTCGGCTCCAATTTTGCCAAGACAGATAAATATTTCATATCTTCAAGTTCTAAAGACATATCTTTTTCCTATTGTTGCATATTTGTTAAATATTCTTCTTTATTGAGCGGCTTCATTCCATTTACATCGGGCTGGAACAAGAAGAGATTTCTTGTTGCTCTACCGGCATAATCCCAACTGAAAGGTGCACCCGCCCAAGCAAGCGGTTGCAATACTGAGAGTTTTTGATTGAGCGATGAAGCATTAAAACCTTGATTGCTATAATCTAATGCAGAAGCCATTTGCACAAAGTCATACCCAAGCGCTGACCAGTCGTTGGCAGTACCGCCTCTGTTCATCATAGCTTGATTAAGGAATAAAGCGCCGTATGAGCGAGATGTGCTGTCCCATGCAGCAGGGAATATTGCAAGTTTGAAATACGTTGTTTGTAGGTTTGTTGCATTTACCAAACTTTGTTCCCACAAATTTGTGCCGAGTAAGGGCATGTATACCGCCCCTTGATAGTGTAAAATTGAGGCTACCATTTCCATATTATTCCAACTGTCCGGCATAAAGACTGCTTGAACCGGAGCGGTGATAAGAGGTAAGCGCCCACTGCGTTCTTGTGAACCGAGATATGAACCTATTTCATCTGTCCACACAGTTTGGTCTTCCAAAGGATAGGAATAGGAAGTGGTGAAGATACTTCTTGAAGATGCAACTTGTTCAAATATTTCTGTCATTCTTGTACCGTACGAATCGTTCGGATATACAGTGCCTATTTCTGAAATTCCCAATTCAACACTTACAAAATTCAGCAGTGAATTGATTTGGTCTTGCGGAGAAGTGAAAAATCTCCAAGCATTGCTTCCTTCAACGGCATTTGACGGCAATTGTGACATAAAACCAAATAAAGCTTTTGATGTATTCACATTCGCTTCAAGCGCTTGCTCCATATGTGACACACGCAAAGGACCGCCCACAACTACACAATTTGCAGGTAAAACACTCAGTGAAGAAATCCAAGAAGATGTTTCGGTGTCAATAATATTCACAGTCACGTTGACACCCGTTTGCATAATTGCTTCTCTTGCGATATTTGCACCTTCGGCAATTTGTGTGCCGATACTACCATAACTCCCGGTCATAGGTAAAAGAAGAGTCACACACGTTTCGGTAAAGCGAGGATGAGGATTTATAACCAAACCGCCAAATTCATCGGAAGTCACAGGAGTAAGCCCTGCGCTGTCACCCAAAGCCAAAATACCCGGATTTGCATAAAAATGTGCTTGCCCAAGTCTTTCAATTGCGCCCTCACTGTCGACCAATAAATTATTCCTTGCAGCTTCAAGCACTATAATATTCCAAGGATAATTTGTTTCTTGAACGCGTGGCACTACCATTGCAAGCTCTTGTAAATATTCGTGAGGTAATGTGCGCACATCATACAATAAAATGCTTTCCATTTCTGCACGCTTTGTCAAGTCTGCGTCAACATATATACGAGAAAGATGTTGTTGAGCGATAAGAGTCATAGGGTCGGGGCGTGTTGCCAAAACATATGCGGCTCTGTCCCTGAGTGCTTGCGCGGCATTCACATCAGAAAAAACTGCTGAAGCTTCTCGCCCTTGGTTGTGTGTTGAAAGAGTTTCAAGATTCCCACGCCATTCTTCCGCATTAACTGCGGAATGTTCGGCGCTCGATTGTTCTTGTGAAGTTTCTTGAATTATTGGGGTGTACGTAGGTGTAGCACAGCCGCCAATCAGCAACACACAAAATATAGCCCATAAACTTTTACGCATAAAATCCTCGCTCATTCTCTACTGATATTTTAAGAGAACTATCTATAACTTGATTAATTCGGAGAAAGTGTATACTATTTAGTTATGAAGCTCAAGCATTAATTCTTGTGCTTTAATTTTTGTTGCTCGACAATTTGAATCATACCCTTACCGCCACTATTAAGAGATTTAGGAGTAAAAATGATACACCAATTACCCATAGGCCCTTTAGAAAGTAATACATATATTGTTGAAAACGGTACAGATGCCGTTATTTTTGACCCCTCAGATTATCTTGAACCAATCTTAGAATTGATTGCCGAAAAGCATTTGAAAGTTCATGCAATTATTTGCACACATTTACACTTTGATCATGTCAGCGGTGTTGCGGCGATTTCAAAGCACTTCAACGTGCCTGTGTATGCAGGACAAGGCGACATCGACTATAAGGACACATTCTTTTCACGCACTGCAATGTATGGTGTAGAGCCAACAGTGCCTTTTGAACCGCAAGCCATAGAAAGCGCTACTGTGCATTTCGGCTCGCTTGAATGTACTAATATCCACACCCCCGGACACTCTCCGGGTGGATATTGCTTCTATTTTCCTGCCGATAAATCGGTTATTACGGGAGATACACTTTTTTATCGCTCTATCGGGCGCTCTGATTTTCCCGGCGGTAACCTTGAAACCTTACTTTCATCCGTGAGAGAAAAGCTTTTTGTGCTTCCCGAAGACACGCAAGTTTATCCGGGGCATGGCCCTGCTTCACGTATTGGTGATGAAATAAAATCAAACCCATTCTTAGCTTAGAAAATATATGGACGCACATTTACTGCATATCGCATCAAAGTCTTTAGATTCTTTGGTGGGCGCGCGCATTTCAAAAATCTATCGTTACGACGACGATATCTACGTCTTTTCTCTTTACGGAAAAGGAAAGAAACAGTATTTAACTGCTCGCACAGGAAAAAATCTGCCCTTTCTCTTTATTTCCGATTACCATAATGCAAGAGGTGAAACACCTCCTGCTCATGTAATGCGTCTAAGAAAATACCTTGTAGGCAAACGAATTATCAATATGTATGCCGCATGGTGGGAAAGAATTGTTTTCTTTCAGGTAAGCCAAGAAGATAAAGAACCTATCTGGTTTAAAATCGATTTGAAAAAAGGTGTCGATTTTTGCCAATCCCCCTATGAGCTTTATCAAAAACCGGAATGGAAAGAGCTTGAAAATATTGACGAATTAAAAGCAATCCTCGACCCAAAGCTGAAAACATATCCTTACTATTTCACACCGCCCTTACGTAAAACCTTACAGGCTATGCTTGAAGAAACTCACGATGAAACAGATGCTTTTCTTGATGTAAAATCACTTATCATTGACTTAGAATCAGGTGAGGGCGATTTATTTCACTATACCGGTGAAGACGGAAAAAAAGAAATGTATGCGTGGCAGCTTCCGAAAAGCTTGCAAGAAGATAAGTGTGAAGAAATTTTTGATAACCCCACCTACGCTCTCAACGAATATGGAAAATCGCTCTTGCTTTCCACTCTTACAAGCGATGCAAAAAAGCAAGCCGCAAAGCCTCATCTCGCACAAATAAAAAAACTACAAACGCTAAAAGAAAAGCTCGATGATGAATACACACGTCTTATAGATATGTATAACAAGAAAGAATTGGCGCTGAAATTGCAATCCAACCTCTATCTTTTTGACAAAGAAAGCAAGCAAGGCGAGATAATTATTGAGGGCGAAAGTTATACAATCAATAAAAAGCTGACTGTGCGTGAAAACATGGAAAACCTTTTCCATCAGTCGTTGAGAGGTAAGCGAGGGCTTGTGCACGTTGAAGTGCGAAAACAGAATGTAGAAATGCAAATCGATGAAGAAAAAGAAAAATTGCAACAAGCACTTCTGCTTTCTCAAGTTCCCAAAAATTATTCAATTTCCGACAATGCAAAGCATAAAAAAGAAAAAACAGAGCTAAACCCAAAGCAAAAATCAAAGAAATACGACAATGTGCCAAAACAGGTGCTTGTACGTGAATCGGTTGACGGCTTCACAATTCTTTTGGGGAAAGATGTTAAAGGTAACGGACTTGCATTAAAAATGGCTTCTCCAAATGATTACTGGCTACACACCGCTGATGGCGCTTCAGCCCATGCAATAATCAAAAGAGATCATGCAGGGCTTGAAATTCCGCAATCCACCTTTGACGAAGCAGGCAGAATGGTTGCAGAAAAAAGCCCGTTTAAATTTGACGAAAAAGCCCTTATCCAATACGCGTATGCAAAAAATATCCAAGCCATGAAAAAAGCCGGAGCAGGTAAGGTGCGTATAGTAAAATCTGAAGGTTCTTTTTGGGTTGCGCTATCCTAATTTCCATTTTTTTCAGAGGATATTGACATTAATTATCTTCGCCTCCGGCGCGGGCAAAGGAGCTAAGCCCCTTTGCAAACCCTAACAGTTTTCATGGAGTGAGCAATTCCGCAATTACCTATTATAAAAGAATATTTTTTTCAAAATTAATAAAAAATGCCTTTGTGGGTGAGCTTACCCTCTTAAAACTTGACGGCAAGCATTCAAAGGAATACATTGCTTTAAAAGCAAGTTAAAAATGAATAAGGATATATTTTATGAATTGTATGTTTGCAAGCGACAACACAAGCGGCGCACATTCTCTTATTATGGAAGCAGTACAAAAGGTCAATACAGGCTCATGCAAGCCTTACGGGGAAGATGAATACAGTAAACAAGCGGAAAAAATGTTTAAATCCATTTTTGGAGAAGATATTGAAATGTTTTTTGCTCTGAACGGAACAGCAACAAATGTGCTCGCTATACGATCAATCCTCCGTCCGTGGCACGGCACAATATGTTCCGATATTGCCCATATCCACACCGACGAATGTGGCGCACCCGAAGCAAATACAGGCACAAAACTTCTGGTATATCCTGCTGTCAACGGCAAACTTGTTCCCGAAGCGATTGAACACTATCTGCCCGATTTAGAAAATGTTCACCACTCAAAACCCGTGCTTGTTTCTCTTTCACAAACAACTGAGCAAGGCACAGTGTATACCCATGAAGAAATTAAAGCCTTGACAAACTTAGCGCATGCACACGGATTGTATGTGCACATGGATGGCGCAAGAATAGCGAACGCGGCGGCAACACTCGGGCTTGATGTAAAAGCTTTTACAAAAGATGCAGGCGTTGACGTTCTTTCTTTTGGCGGAACGAAAAACGGTATGATGATGGGCGAAGCTGTAATTTATTTCAATAAAGCATTAATTCAAGATTATTTTCAAATCCGCAAACAAAGCATGCAACATATTTCAAAAATGCGCTTCATCGCCGCACAGTTTATCGCCTATCTTTCCGATGATTTATGGATTGAAAATGCCAAACATGCAAATGCTATGGCGCAATACTTTGCAAAAGAACTTGCAAAAGTGCCCAACATTTCAATTTCTCGCAAAGTGGAAGCAAATGCAGTTTTTGCCTCTATGCCTTTAGCACTTATGCAAAAACTTCAAGAAGAATATTATTTCTACGACCTCGATCCTACAATTCATGAAGCACGCTTGATGTGTTCATTCGCGACAACTCACGAAGATATCGACGCTTTTGTGCAAAGAGCTTTTGCCCTTGCAAGCGCGTGATTTAGTTTAAAATAACAAGAATTATATTCGCCTCCGGCATGCCAAAAAGAATTATTCTTGCGGAGAACAATCTTTTTTGAGAAACGAGAAAAAGTGATAGGGGTTCCAAGGGGGCTTAGCTCCCTTGGTCGCCGAAGGCAAATATAATTCTGTCCTCTTCCTATTTAGAACTGTATGAGAGCAAATTAATATGGCAAAAAATAATCAACAATTAAGCTTATTTGACGTGATAAAAGAGCCAACAATAAAGGAAAATGCAAGATATTCTTGGCTCTTGCAAGAACTTGCACGCCATAATTTTTTGTACCACACAAAAGATACCCCCGAAATAACAGACGAGGAATATGATTCGCTCTATAAAGAACTGCTTACTTTTGAAGAAAAATTTCCGCATAAAATTCATACAAGTTCTCCTTCAAAAAAAGTGGGGAACACTCTCTTGTCTTCCTTGCAACAAAAAGAGCATACAAACCGCATGTATGGGCTTGATAATGTTTTTAATATGCAAGAATTTGAGGCCTTTGTGCAAAGGATTAAAAATCTGGAACCAAATGCAGATACAGAATTTTTTGCTGATTTAAAGCTTGACGGCATAGCCTGCGAATTGGTGTATGAAGAGGGAAAACTTGTGCTTGCACTTACTCGAGGCGATGGTATTGTCGGCGAAGATATCACGCATGCGGCAAAGCTTATAAAAAATATTCCGCAAAAGCTTGATTCTGCTAACATTCCCCATACTCTTGAAGTGCGTGGCGAAGTATTGTTCTTCAAGGAAGATTTTGCAAATCTCAATGCCTATCAAGAAAGCATAGGGCAAAAAACTTTTAAAAACGCCAGAAATGCCGCTGCAGGAACGCTCAGACAACTCGATTTATCAAAAATCGCATCTCGCCCTTTACGCTTTTTGACGTATTCGTCAACATACAGCGGTTGGGAAACCCACGCAAGCACGATGGAACATTTGCGAAATCTTGGTTTTGACTCTTCACCTCTTTATACATTGTGCAAGACAGTCAATGATGCGCACTCTTTCTATGAAGAAGTGGAGGAAAAACGTGAAAGTCTTCCTTTTGAAATTGACGGACTTGTGTATAAAATCAATAATCTTGAGTTGCAGGACGCGCTCGGCTTTACGGCTCGTGCGCCACGCTTTGCCTTTGCGTGGAAATTTACGGCACAAAAGGCGTATACAAAACTTAAAAACATACATATTCAAGTCGGGCGGACGGGGGTGCTCACTCCTGTGGCGGAATTAGAGCCTGTTTCACTTGCGGGCGTTACGGTTTCCTCCGCAACACTGCACAACGAAGACGAGATAAGAAAGCTTGATGTGCGCATTAATGATATTGTGCTTATACAGCGAGCAGGCGATGTTATTCCTAAAATAATTGATGTGGATATCTCAAAGCGAGAAGAAAATTCTAAAACCTTTGTTTTTCCGCACTCCTGCCCTGTATGCCATTCGCAAGCCTTTCGTGAGGAAGGAGATGCCGCGTGGTATTGCCTCAATCTTTCATGTCCGCAAAAAAAAGTACGTGCATTACAGCATTTTGTGGGAAAAAGCGGATTGGATATTGACGGAATCGGGCCTAAATGGATAGAACGCCTTGTTGAGGCAGGCAGAGTACAAACTTTTGCAGACATTTTTAAACTGCAATATGAAGATTTGTTGCAATTTGAAAACGTGAAAGATAAAAGTGCTTCAAATTTTATTGAAAGTGTGGAAAATATAAAACAAAACGCAAGCTTACAAAGTTTTATTTCAGCTCTTGGTATACGGCATATAGGTGAACAAACCGCACTTACTCTTGCAAAATACTTTCAAACGATTGATGCCTTGCTCGATTGTGCACAAAATAATCCAACAAAATTATTAGCTTTGCAAGATGTCGGAGAAGAGGTTGCACAGTCATTGCACGCTTTTTTCACGAATCAGGAAAATATACAGCTTATTGATGAATTAAAACAGTCGGGATTAAATCCTGTTTTTGCGCAAAGAGAACAAAAAAGCGCTTTATTACAAGATAAAAAAGTGCTTTTCACAGGAACTCTTTCCCAGCCCAGAGGGCATTTTGAAAAGCTTGTGGAAGACAATGGCGGACAAAAAGCTTCTTCCGTGAGTAAAAATCTTGATATACTTGTTGTTGGCGAAAATCCGGGTTCAAAACTGGAAAAGGCGCAGAAACTCAACATTCACGTGATGAATGAAGCTGAGTTCCTCGCCTTTATTCAAAATCTATAAGATATTATTAATAGCACACGTCTATACAATGCGCCTTGCAATTGCAAGATGTTCTTGCCAATAGGTATTTGAGAGCGAATCTTCACGCACGTGGCTTCGGCTGTTTGGGCTGTGAATAAATGTGCCGTTATCAACATATATTGCTGTGTGTAAACTGTTTGGTGCAGAACTTGAAGCAAAAACAAGAATGTCTCCTGCAGCTAAGCTATTCAGCGGAGCCGCCCTTCCTGCATAGGCTTGATCCTTGGTCACACGTGGAACAGTAATGCCGTGTTGATCGTATGCCCACCAAATAAGTCCCGAACAATCAAAACCGGATGAGGGCGATTCGCCTCCAAGTGTATAGCGCGTGCCTAATTGCGATTGCGCAGTGCGTACAATATGTGGGGCTCCACCACCCGACGTTCCTTGAGCAGGTGCAAAAGAATTAATGGCTATCGAACCCAAGCTACAACCGCTGAGCAAGGTAGCAGCACAGGAATACGTTAATAATGAAAGCATATTTCTTCTTGAGAGTAATTTTCTGTCTTGCATAAAAATCCCTTTGAGCCTTTAATTTTCTCCCTAAAATTAGTATCGTCCATTTCCTTTCTTTCTTTATAGTATTTTTCCTTTTTTGTAAACATAACTCTGCATAATTATTATATAATTTAGAAAATGTTCAGAATAACTTTAGAATAACTTTAGAAAACAATCATAAATCAGTAAAAAATAATTCCCTATTTATTGTGAGTGAGAAGATAATAATAAATCTAAGGAAATATCTATTTTCCTAGAAATTACAAGAGCTTTTCTTCCTTTATTGCTCTTGTTTTTATTATAAATCAGATATTTTTTTTAAAAACTTATCTGTATTTGAATAAATTAGTTGACTTTTAGTTTAGCATTGTCTATATTATAGAAAATCACATACTAAATGTGTAAAATAATTTGGAGGAAAATATGCAAAGCGAATTTTCAACAATCATCCACAATTTGGTGTTGGACAATCCAATGCCTGCAAAGGATTTGGCAAGAGCGATAGGTAAACCTTATTCAACTTTGTTGCGTGAAGTAAACCCTTATGATTCCGGTGCAAAACTTGGCGCAGAAAGTCTTTTTCAGATTATGAGTGTTACGGGAAACTACAGACCCATGGAATACATGGCGCAAAAACTTGGCTTAGAACTCAACATGAGCGACAGTCATGTGCCTCACGTTATCCCCGGTTCATTTGAATGAAAAGCGAACACACAAAGTTTTGAAAGCACATGCCCAACATGTGGTAAAGCCCAAACCATCAACCCACAAACACAAGCGACTGAGGTAATTCGATAAAGAAGGAATAATGAACAACCCTAAAAAATACGGCATACATTTTGTTTTGAAATGTATGCCGTGTTGTTTTAAAATGTATTTTATTATAGCTTATTCGCGCACGTACTCTCCAAAAAGAGCCGCCGTGCAACCATCTTCTTGCAATAGTTCAAAATCAGCCATTTGTCCAATGTTTATAAGGTTATTATCTTCAGTTATCGTGTAGGAATAACCGCCAAAATCGGCTACACGACTTTCCAAACTTTCTGTTATTGCCGTCATTGAACACACTTCATTATTGTTAGTATCATAAAATGTTCCAATAAAAAAAATCGGCCCCATAGGGCTCACATCAAGATTATTGATAGACAGGCAAGTGTTGTTGCTTTCGTTACAATATGTTCCCCACCAATTTGTGTGTTCTGCAAGGGCGATATGTGTAAAAGCAAGCAAAAAGCTCAAGCAAAGTAAAGTTACAGAAAAATATTTCTTCATATAATTCTCCTTATAGTTTTGTGTGAAAACTGATGTAAAAAATATACGTGGATTTGAACCCTTGTCAAGCTTTGGCACGCTTCTTGAAATAGAGTGTGTAAGTACGGAGGTAAGCGCCATGAAATTGACATTAACAACGATTTTCACTCTTTTATGTGTAGGCTTTTTAGCAAGCGAGAGTGAGGCAGTACGTATAAAAGATATAGCAACCTTTTCGGGAGTGCGCACAAACCAACTCGTTGGATACGGCTTGGTAGTGGGATTAAGCGGAACGGGTGATTCAGACGATGCGCCTTTTACATCTACTTCACTGATAAACATGATGGCAAATATGGGTGTGGCGGTAGATCCTGATTTATTGGATGCGCAAAATGTTGCTTCTGTTATGGTTACAGCAGATTTACCTGCAACTGCAAGCGCGGGTTCTCCTTTAGATGTTACGCTTTCAAGTATTGGCGATGCCGAATCACTATACGGCGGCGTGCTTTTACAGACAGCGCTTAAAGGTATAGACGGAAATGTATATGCAATCGCACAAGGCGCACTTATCGTCGGCGGTTACAGCTTCGGCGGAGAAGCCGCTACTGTACAGCAAAATACTGCCACTGTGGCAACCATACCCGGCGGTGCCACTGTGGAAAGAGAAGTGCCTTTTGAGTTCAATTCACAGCAAGACTTAACACTACACATGAACTTGGCGGATTTTTCAACCACACAACAAGTTGTCGAAAGACTTAATGCCAGCATGGGCGGTAATTATGCTTCCGCAGAAGATATCCGCACAGTGAACATACAAATTCCCGAACCGTATCGCGGAAACCTTGTGCCTTTATTGGCATCAATTGAAAATTTAGAAATAACCCCCGAAAGCGTTGCCCGTGTTGTTGTTGATGAAAGAACGGGAACAATTGTTATCGGGCGTGATGTGCGCGTGGCTAAAGTGGCTATAGCACACGGAAATTTACAAGTAGTTATTCAAGAAACAACACAAGTTTCACAACCCGGCCCATTTTCTCAAGGGCAAACGGTAGCTACGCCTGAAACTGATTTGGCAGTAAGAGAAGAACAGCGCACACTCAATATGGTTGAGGGCGCAACCTTACAAGAATTGGTAGACGGGCTCAACGCTGTGGGTGCAACCCCTCGCGATCTTATTTCAATACTCAGAAGTTTGAAAGCATCGGGGGCTCTGTACGCAGAACTGGAGGTAATCTAGTATGTCAACTATAAGTAATAATTTTGATATGCGCACGGTAATGTCAAGCGCAAGCGATCAAAGCATCCAAATGCATACGCAACAGCTTCAAATGTTGGGCGAAGCACAAGATCCGGATGCTCTTGAAGAACAAAGGATGCGGGAAGCCTGTGAAGGCTTTGAAGCAATATTTATCCAACAAATGTGGCAAGAAATGCGTGCTTCGCTTCCGCAAGACGGGCTAATGCACTCACAAGAAGAAGAATTTTGGCAAGGCATGTATGATGAAGAACTTGCCAAAAGCATGGCTGCAGAAGGCGGTATCGGCTTGGCTGATATGATGATGCAGCAAATGATGCCGCAAAATACCACAGCTTCGGCAAGCAGAGCAACAGAAGCGGCAACAGGTGGATTAACTGTGAATCCGGCTCCGCTTATGGCAAACAGCAGTCAAACAATAACACAAGCGCAAAGCCCCGAATCTGCAAGTTCTCCCATTATGGCAAACCCAACAATCACTATGCAAGCGCAAGCCGCTCCTCTTATGGATATGGGGATTTATGAAGAGGTTGGAGCCGATCCCGTGTCAATGTCACAAATGACACAAGGAACACAAACAGCACCAACTGCTCTTGTGAATGAAAATGTAGTTCCGAATATAGAAAGTCAAATCATTGACGATGTGCAAGCTGTTCTTGATGAAGCAACTCCTGCCGAACCTATAGTCACCCGTGTAACCTATCAAACAAATCTTCCCGAAGGGCAGAGAAACGGTGATGATTTAGTTCAGCAAATTCTGGCACAAGCTGAAGCAACAAACCAGCAAATGTATGATGCTGTGCTTGAAACAGAAAGTTCTGAAGAATCATTTGAAGAAATGATACCTACATTGATGCAACCGCAACAAGTAGCATTTCCAAATCCGGCACAAATAGTTTCTCCTGTGAATAATGCCTTAAATAATGATATCTTGGCAGGAATAACACCAACTTATATTAAAGCAAGCGAAATAGCCGCAATGCAGGCAGAACAAACAGCACAGCAGCAAATGCAACAACAATATTCACAGCAATATGTACAATTTGCACAACCGCAAGTGACACAACAATTAACCTCTAATTTACAAAGGGATTATGCCGCAACTCTTGCACAACAAGCAGACTTACAACCCACTTTTGCAGGTGGACCCGATATGATTCAGCCTCAAGTAATTACGGGCACAACAGAGCTTGGTTACCTAAACCCCACACCGGGCAGTTTAGATAATCCTGTCGATGGCGAAATAACCTCAGGTTTCGGCTGGAGATTAGATCCCATCAACGGCAGACGTTCTTGGCATAACGGTGTTGACATCACCGCTCCGGTAGGTTCTCCGGTTCGTGCCGCAGAAGAAGGCTTTGTTTCCTTTGCGGGATACGATGAAGAATTTGGTAATATGGTTATGCTACAACACCCGAACGGACTCACAACTCTTTACGGGCATAATGGAAATATTAACGTGCAAGCGGGAGATTATGTTCAAAGAGGCACGGAAATTGCAACAGTAGGTTCAACAGGAAGAGCACTTGGCAACCATTTGCATTTTGAAATAAGAAAAGCAGATATGCCAATAAATCCTGAAACAGTATTAATTCAAGATGTTGTCGCTCAATTATAACATGAGCAGAACATAAATTTTGTATGAGGTGATGCATATGTTTACAAAAATCAGTGGAAGTTTAAGCCGTCAATTAAAAGCCTTGGAACTTTTAAAAGCTTTGATGGAGGAAGAGTTTTCCTATCTGGTGAGTAATCAAGTGGACAAAATCACTTCAACCGAATTTTCTATTCACCAATTACTTCGTCAATTAGCTGACGAAAAAGAAAATGTTATTTCCTCTCTCGGTGGCGGAAAAGTAATGGATTATGCACAAATGCTTATCGATGAGCAAAGAATTGAGCTTGAAAAACTGTATAAGCAAGTCGATAAGGCAGAGCAAGTGTGTGCACGTCAAGCAAGTATGAATACTGAAGTTTCGCTTGCATTACTTGCCCAAGGTGAAAAATTACTTAAAG
>CAYJPB010000015.1:16858-24642 GCA_964371955.1 uncultured Desulfovibrionaceae bacterium
CACAAAAGCTGTCACTCCGCGTGTTCCTCAATCATACGGCAGAAAAGGCGCGTACACTCAAACTTCACGCCCCGAAGCCGTACTCATCTCCGGGAGGTTATAATGGCTGTCAGTTCTCTTTTGACAATGGGCAACCACGCACTCTTGGCTAACCAGATTGCGATTGGGGTTGTCGGTAACAATATCAGTAATGTCGATACAGAAGGTTATTCACGCCAAGTTGCGGAATTTAACGAATATATGCCTTATAATTCCCGTGCTGGACAATTGGGCATGGGCGTTGAAATTTCTGAAATTACACGTTCTTTCGACAGATTGCTTGAAAATACCTACATAACCGAATATACCGATCAAGAAAAATACACTGTGCAATCAGGCATTTTGGCAAGTGTGGAAAATATTTTCAACGAAGCGAATCGAGACGGTATAAGCTCTTCCATGACAGAATTTTTCAACTATTGGCAATCGCTTTCAAATTTTCCCGACGATAATGCAACAAAGCAAGCTCTTCTTTCGCAAGCCGATGCTTTAACGGGTATTATTCGTGATACACAAACAACTTTGGCAAACTATCAACAAGAAATTAATAATTATATTGCCGAAGATGTAGAAAAAGTAAATTACATTGTTCAGGCTATTGCCGAATTAAATACGGAAATTGTAAAAAATACTTATCCCGGCAATAATCCAAATACCTTACTCGATCAACGCGACCAACTCGTGCGTGAACTTGCTGAAATTGTTGACGTAACTGTTGAAGATAATGGCGGAATAGATTTTAATGTTCGATTAAAATCGGGGCTTCCTTTAGTCGAGGGCGAAACAGCAAATTCGCTTGAAGTGAAAAGTCAAACAGTTGAATACAAGCGTGTTGAACCAAACGACGGAGTAGGGAAATCTACCGGTGAAGCCATAATCAGCGGTGACGATGCTTTTGAATACACCATTGAATTTCTTGACGAAGAAAATTTCCGTGTTTCTTTAGACGGCGGTAAATCATGGTTAAAAGATGAATCAGGAAATATTGAAACCTATGCTGTTCCTCCCGTCGGTGAAAAAATTGCCATCAAAGACATAGAAATTGAATTTACAGCAAATGATTTCAATAGTGGTGATGTGGTAAGTGTTGTTCCAAAATCTGCTGTATACTGGGTTGAACCCACTCGCCCACCTGTCAATATAACTCCATTGGTTTCCGCAGACGGCACAGAAGATTCTTTACGCCTCACAGGCGGTTCATTATCTGCTTATTATATCACCCGTGATTATAATATCGGCAAATATATGGATAAGATGGATGCCCTTTCAAATTCGCTTGCGTGGGAAGTGAACCGCTTATATTCACAAAGTGCAAGCACAGTTCCGCAATCCAGTTATTACGGCACGGAAGCTGTTGAAGACAATAACGCTCCTCTTGGGCATACAGGCACGGGCTTAGAATTCAGTAACCGTTTGCAAACAGGTAACCTCACACTTAATATTTATGATGACGCTACAGGCGACAGAATTGACTTTGGCCCAATCGATTTCGATCCTACTACTCCTGAAATCGACAATTTCGATCCCGAAGTTCATTCTATGAACGATTTAGTCAATGCTATCAATAATACTCCTGCGTACAACAATAATGTGAAAGCAGAAGTAATAAACGGTAAGTTACAAATAAGTTCTCGTGACGGCACCCACTTAGCTTTCAGTGATGATTCCACGGGTATACTTGCCGCCTTGGGTGTGAATACTTTCTTTTCCGGTTCTGATGCCCATGATATTTCCATTCACGAAGATTTACGTACAAATCCCGGTAAGTTAAATGCGGGACAAGTGAACGAAGCGGGCGTAATAACCGCCGGTGACAATACTGTCGCTCTTGAAATTTCAAAGCTTGCAAACCAATCTGTCACCATTCACACAGCGTGGGAAACAACCAGTCAATCGCTTTCATCTTACTACTCAAGACTTGTGTCTTTAGTTGGTGCGGAAAGTGCAAACGAGCAATTCAATGCGGCATATCAAACCGCAATTGCTTCTGAAGCAGCCAATAAAATTCAAGCGAAGCGTGGTGTAAATCTTGACGAAGAAATGACAGACCTTATAAAATTTCAACACTCATACACTGCCGCCGCAAAGCTTATCACTACTGCCGACGAAATGTTGCAAACCGTGCTTGGGCTAAAACAGTAGGAGTACATTATGATAAACAGAGTCACACACCAAACTATGTATTCAAGCTTTATTACGCAGATGAATACAAATTTATCTGCCTATATGGATTTGAACTATCAGTCTTCTACCATGAAAGACATCAATAAACCCTCCGACGATCCCTCAGGAGCGGCGCACGTATTGAACTATCGTGCAAGCATCGCCACAACCGAGCAAATGATGTCCAACGTTGATACTGCCGTGGGCTGGCTTGAATTGTCGGGAAGTGCTCTGCAACAAGTAGACACTACCTTAATTGCTTTCAAAGAAGCGGCGGAACAAGCCGCAACAGGCACATATAACAGCGAAAACAGAGAAGAAATTTCTTCTGAGCTCAATCAACTTTACGAACATTTAATCGCTTTGGCGAATAGCGAATTCAATGGGCGCTTTATCTTTGCAGGACAAAATATCGATACTCCTCCTTATGAAATGGGGCTTGGTATTGACAGTTCAGATCCGGCATTTTTAAATGCGCATATTGAAGTGACAGGCGAAATCGATAATTCTACTCTCGTGCGCTTTGAAACAGCAGGTGAACTTCCTCCTGCTGCAGATATGACCTATTCGTATTCAGACGATGCCGGTGAAACTTGGAAAACAGGCACACTTACCGCAGGTTCAACAGTTATTGACTTAGGCACGGCACAAGTTGATTTAACCAATGTAAGCCCTCCTATTGCAGTCACTGCTTATGACCCGTCAATTCCATTTAATGATGAAAACGGCACAAGCTTTGTTGTGCGCCCTGCCGCTATTTATACAGGCTATGACGATACAGTACCTCCTGCCGTGAACTTGTATGGTGAAAGCGGATTGGTTGACCCTGCCATAAACCCAACCACAAACGGGCTTTTTACAGAAAATGTACAAGTTCGCCTTGATACCGACATAGGATTGCCCCCAAATCCTCAAGAAGTGACCTATTCATATTCAACAGATAATGGACAAAGTTGGACAACACAAACGGTCGATTCTTCAACCCTTGAGGGCGGAACAGATAATGCCTTTGTGCGTTTGCCAATTCCCGGCGGTTTTTTCGATATTGACCTCGAAGGCGCGACAACAAATCCACCTGTAACAGCAGGAACGCAATACACTGTTCAACCTCAAAGAACAAATCTTGACTATGAAAGTTCTATGGATAGCTATATCACCGTAAATAATGTCGGTAAAGATATATTTGGCGGTTTGTATACACCACAAGGAACTGACGTACAGCAATCGGCTTTCGGTGGTTCTGCAAGCAATTTATTTGAAACGTGTGCCAGACTTATAGGCGCACTTGAAACGAACGATCAAGAAGGATGTGCCGAGGCTTTGGAAGACTTGGATGCCGCCTTGGAAATAGTGCTTTTATCTCAAGCAGATGTTGGCGGACGATTGACAAGGCTTGAAGAAACAGGATTTATGCTTTCAAGTTCAAAGCTCGATCAAACCGAAAGATTGAGTACAATCGAAGACGTTGATGTGAGCGAATTGGCAATGAAACTTTCTATGCAACAAATGGCATATCAAACTGTGTTACAATCTTCATCGATGATAATGAATCTTAATTTGACAAATTATATTTAGTAAGTAATAATCAGTCAATATATTGCATATATTTATAATTTAAATTTGTGTGATTGTATTGTAAGTACGCTTATTGGTTTAGGCGTGCTGCCAAAATTTTCCCGAAAGAGTGGTCTATTATGTTGATTCTCACACGGCGACCCGGCGAAAGCCTTTATGTCGGCGACGATATACGCATCACAGTATTGAGCGTGCAAGCCAAGCAAGTAAAAATTGGCTTGACTCTGCCCGATGAGATGGTGGTGTATCGCGAAGAGGTGTACAGACGTGTAATGGAAGAAAATAGAATGACTCTTGAAAATAATAATGAAGACCTTTTAGCGGCGGCAATGTTATGGCAAGAAAAGAACAAATAGTTATCCAAACAAGGCTTGGGGAACAAGTTGTTGATAAAACAAAGCTCCTTTATTTCCCAAAAGGTATTATCGGCTTTGAAGACAAGCACGAGTTCACACTTCTGCAAGTACGTGAAAACGCGCCTATGCTGATTTTGCAAAGTATTGACGATCCTACACTCGGTCTACTTGTGGCAGACCCTTACTTTTTCTTTTCTGATTATTCTTTGAAAATTGGCGATGCCGAACAAAAAATGCTCTGCTTAGAAAACCCTGCCGATGCAACAGTGCTTGTTACTGTTTCCATTCCGCACGGAAAGCCGCATTTAACAAGTCTCAACCTTACAGGTCCTATTGTTATTAATTCACAAAAGAAATTCGGCTTACAAATTCCGCAATCTGATGTAAATCCACCGCATGTTTTACTTGAAAGCCTTATGATAAAAGATAAGTCTGCTCAAGTTGAAAAAGATCAGGAAAAAGAACAGGAAGAAAATAAAATATCGGAAGAGATTGACTCACAAGAAGATGTAACAATCGAAAATACTATCGAAAAAGAAAATTCATAATAGAATGGAAACAATAAAAAAGTATATCCACGAAGTTGATGCCTATTTATGGAGGCACGGTTTTCGCTTAGAAAAAGTGCGCTTTGTTGTGCGCACTCTTTTTCTTCTAAATCTTTTGTTTATTGCTGTTGCCCTTATTTCCCTTCCTTTTTCCTTTTCGCCCCTTTCTTTTTGTTTGGCTTCTTTGCTTGCAAGTTACAGTTTTTATTCTTTGGCCAAACATGTTCTTGCATTTTTTCCTACAGGCGGCTCGGGCAAAGTCACCGCTTCGGTTCTGCTCAATTGGTTTGCACGCCTTATTGTAGTGCTTACAATTTCTCTTTTGGCTATTATTCTTTTACGCTTGCCGCCTTTTGCATGGTTTGTTGGACTTGGTGTGCCGGTATTCCTTTTACCTTTAGGCTTTTTTAAGCCGGAAAAATAACCGTCATATGTGCAGTATTCCTTTGATACAGGTTCATGATGGAAGATTGAGCTATTATGTTCAAAAACTAGAACACAATGTTCTCGGTTGCGAACAAAAGGGTTTTGACTTTTCTTTAAACGAGGGCGAGCATACCGCAATTATCGGGCGAAACGGCTCGGGTAAGTCTACCTTTTTACGTTTGCTCAACGGGCAGGCATGGTTGAAACTTGGCGAAATTTTGTGGAATACAGAAAAGGGATATGAAAAATATGCCTTGAGCGGTATGGCAATGACAGCTCTTATTTCATGTGCACAGCAAGAAAAATACGCTCGGCAAAGTTGGAATATTACGGGTGAAGAACTACTATTGACAGGGCTCACTCGCTCTTCTTTGTTGTATACAGTAATTGAAGAAGAACAAAAAGACAAATTGCATGCCTTTGCTCAAAGTATGGGAATTGCACATTTAATGAATAAATTATTGCCCACATTCTCACAAGGGCAACTGCGCATACTTCTGCTTGCCCGAGCGCTTGTATCGTCTCCGAAAGTTCTTTTGCTTGATGAATACATGGACGGGCTTGACAAGAAAAATAGAGAAGAAGTGCAAAATCTTTTAGAGAAAATTTCTTCTCAGACAACGTGCATTTTTGCCACACACAGGTTGGAAAGTATTCCCTCATTTGTTTCACGCTATCTTTACCTTGAAAAAGGCTTTTTAACCGAAGAAATGCCTCAAGAATATAACACATATTTTAATAAGCACAAAAAACTTGTATCTGATGAAAGCACAATAAAAAAACTTGTAATGCATACTTCAGACAGCGCAATTGCTACAATTCCCCCTTTTTTTGATGTGCAAAACGCTACAGTTTTTATCGACAGCAAGGAAGTTTTACATAATATTCACTGGCAATGGAAAAAGGGTGAACATTGGCAAATTTATGGAGAAAACGGCTCGGGAAAATCTACCTTTTTACGTTTGCTTGCGGGTGATGAATATCCTGCTTTTGGCGGTACTGTTCAAAGATATTTTCCTCAAAGCAATGGTTTTGTACAGAGCTTGGCGCAAATTCGCAAGGCTGTGCATCTTGTTTCGGATTTATTACAGGTTCGTTATTCTTACTCGCTCAATGCGCGTGAACTTGTTTTGAGCGGCTTTGACAACAGTATAGGTATTTACCGCTCCTTCACAAAAGAAGAGCATGATGAAGCCCTTTACTGGATCAGATATATGCAGATGGAAAAATTCGTGTCGCACTCAATCCGCACTCTTTCCACAGGGCAATTGCGCCGCTTATTCATCGCCCGTGCGCTCGTGGGCAAGCCGGAAATTTTATTGCTTGATGAGCCTTATAGCGGTTTAGATGTTTTTGCACGCACGCACATCACCGATCTCTTAGAAAAATTACAAGAAGATAATTTTCATATGCTTATTGTTTCGCATTATGATGAAGATACACGAATTTGTAATAAAAAAGCACACATGAACAATGGATATTTATCAATAGTTACAGACACTAAGTAGATTATAATAATACACTCTGAACATTACCGGTGAAAACATAACCATCACCTCTTACGGTTTTAATGAGCTTTGTACTGCGCATATTGTCTTGAATTTTTGCGCGTACTCGGCTCACTTGCACATCAATGCTTCTGTCAAACGGATTTCTTTCATGTATTTCGCTTCTGCCTTGAATGGTTTCTATGAGTCTTTCACGAGAAATGACTTGCTGAGGATGTGTAAGAAAATAATGTAAAAGTCGATATTCCGCTCCGCTTAGTTCAACAGTTTGCTTATCCGGGTTGACAAGATGGCGCGAGACACAGTTGAGCACCCAATTTTCAAAAGATAAGGATGCGTTTGAAGAATACATTTCCTGTTCCCTATATTGCTTTGTTCTTCTGAGGATTGCTTTAATTCGCGCAAGAAGTTCACGTCTTTCAAAGGGTTTTTGCAAAAAATCGTCTGCTCCGAGTTCAAGAGCGAGTATTTTATCGGCACTTTCAGCAAAATGAGAAAAAAATATAATTGGTACGGTAGAAAATTGACGGATACGTTTACAAATTTCAAAACCGTCTTCGTGGTTTAGTTTTGCTTCTAAAAGAACCATATCAACTGAATATTCGGCAAGATAACTATAAAGATCGTCGCCAAACTTTATCACAGCAACAGAAAAATTATGCATTTCAAAGTATTCGGATAGTTGCCCATTACTCTCATCATCGCTGTCAACAATTATGATTGTGAATTTTTCAGTTTTATCACTTGTCATACTTTACTCTCTTTTTTACAATAAGTTACAGTATGTGTGGATAATTAACATATTGTTACAATTTTGTCTATAGTAATCTCTACTACAAAAAAATTATCACGTGAATTCAAGTATTGACATTTCCTGAACTTCACACTATAGAAATGCTTTGCGCCCGTAGCTCAGTTGGATAGAGCGAACGCCTCCTAAGCGTTAGGCCACAGGTTCGATTCCTGTCGGGCGCGCCATATGATTTCAGTAGATTATATACAAATTTTTGAACTCTTTTTCTTTGTTGTTTTTTATTTTCCCACCCTATTTCCCACCTGCAAGATGAAAATAGGTGAAAACAGTTCCTACATATTTACAGTAAAATTTTATCTAAATCAGCAAAAAAATAATTTTCTTTGTAAAGCTGTGGGAAATTTCCCACAGCTTA
>CAYJPB010000016.1:0-8843 GCA_964371955.1 uncultured Desulfovibrionaceae bacterium
AATAGAAATATTTTCAACATGCTAAAATAATTACATTTTATAAGAATGGCTGTTGTGAAAAAAAATTTTTTGCGTTTGCCCTGAGCTTGGGTATTACAGAAAAAATCGTGTCGTTTTGTAAGATTATTTTACTTAAAATTAAAGCTTTACATGGAAAAAGAAAAAAGCTAGTATCTCTCAACTGATTTTAGTTGAGATAATTTATAAGGAGTTTTTCTCATGGCTCAAAAAAAGCAAGAAAGAAAAAAAGAATTGGATCGCAAGCGCAGACGTCGTCAAGAACGCCTCAAAGAGCGTGCGCGCCAAGCACAAGCAGAAGCTGCAAAAAACTAGTGCGTACAAACGTGTACCATGCGCAATAGATGGGGGTAATTTTTTTACCGCCCTATTGTGCAAGCGATTTATTTAATCATTAATACTATTACTATGCCTATATACGAATACAATTGTCCACACTGTGATACAAATTTTGAAGAATGGCTGAAAGTCAGTGAAGCAGACTCTGTGCAACAATGTCCCGAATGTGGGAAAGATGCACAGCGTTTTGTTTCACAGACTTCTTTTGTGCTTAAAGGCTCCGGTTGGTATGTAACGGAATACGGAAAAGATTCCGCATCATCAAGCCCTCAGAATAAGAATGGCGGCGACAGCGCTGAAAAATCATCAGAGAGTAAAACAGAAAGTCCTGTCTCAAAAGACAATGCTTCTGCCTCGTCGGATTCTTCCGCTTCTGCCAAATCTTCCGAAACTTCTCAGTCTTCCGGCAAGAAAGAGGCAAAATCGCCAAAAGCTGAACCTGCACATAGTAAACAAGAAAAAAATACAACTGCCGCCACTGCATAGCGCGCAAAAACAATATACTATTTATAAAGATTTATTCAATGATAGAACGTTATTCAAGAAAAGAAATGGCTGAATTATGGAGCCTTGAAAACCGCTATAATGCATGGCTTGAAGTTGAACTTGCCGTGTGTGAAGCATGGTTTGAACAAGGGCAAATCGATAAAGAAAGCATGGAAACAATTCGTGAAAAAGCCGCTTTTGATGTCGATAGAATTGCGGAAATTGAAGAAGTGACAAGACACGATGTTATTGCTTTTTTAACAGCAATTGAAGAAAAAGTCGGTCCTGCTTCTCGCTTTATCCACCTTGGATGCACATCTTCGGATATAGTTGATACTGCAAATGCCGTGCTCCTCAAGAGAGTCGGTGAAAAAATTCTTTCTGATTTTGATATGTTACTCGCCTCTCTCAAGAAATTAGCCACTGAGCATAAAGGGCAATTATGCATGGGGCGCACACACGGCATACACGCAGAACCAACTTCTTTCGCTTTAAAAATTGCCGGTTTCTATGCAGAATTCAAAAGAGATAAAGAACGCTTTTCTGCCGCTGTACAGGGTATTGCTACAGGAAAACTCTCAGGTGCTGTAGGAACATATTCCTTACTTCCTCCAAGCGTAGAAGAAAAAGCGCTGACACTTTTGGGCTTAAAAGTTGACGAAATTTCCACGCAAGTCATTCAGCGTGACAGATATGCACATTATTTCACTGCTTTGGCAATTACCGCAGGCACAATTGAAAGATTGTGCGTTGAATTGCGCCATCTGCAAAGAACAGAAGTGCACGAAGTTGAAGAAGGCTTTTCAAAAGGGCAAAAAGGCTCTTCTGCAATGCCGCATAAGAAAAACCCCATTTCAGCAGAAAATATGACGGGACTTGCACGCCTTATCCGCACAAATGCGCTTGCCTCCTTAGAAAATCAGGCGCTTTGGCATGAAAGAGATATTTCTCATTCAAGTGTTGAACGTGTAATTATGCCCGACACAACAATTTTAGTCGATTATGTTATGCATAGATTGACAAATCTTATTTCAAATTTGAGGGTTATGCCTGAAAATATGGCAAAAAACCTCAAAGGTTCTTACGGTTTATTCTTTTCACAACGTGTGCTCACAGCACTTGTGAACGCCGGTATCCCACGCCAAGAAGCCTATGTTCTTGTGCAAAAGTGCGCCATGCACTCTTGGGAAACTGGAGAATATTTCCCTGATGTAATAGCAAAAGAAAATGATATAAATTCAAAAGTAAGCTCAGAAGAGCTTGCAAATCTTTTCGATGCAAATGTGTATCTCAAAGAAGAAGAAACAATATTAAACAGAGTATTTAAAGACTAATTATGAAAAATCCTTTAATTTCTATCGCTGATGATACGCACGCCCTTAAAATAGAGCTTGCGAAATTACTTGTTGAAAAATCCTACAAAGAGGGAGATTTCACCCTCGCTTCAGGCAAAAAAAGTTCTTACTATTTTGACGGAAGACAAACAGCTCTTAACCCAAAAGGTTCTTGGCTTATCGGAAATCTTTTCAGTCACTTACTTTCTGATATAGACAATCTTCACGCAGTTGGCGGAATGACTCTCGGTGCGGATCCTTTAGTGACGGCAACTTCTCTTATTTCTTTTGAAAAAGGTAAGGATATTGCTGCATTTATTGTTCGTAAAGAAGCAAAAGGGCACGGCACAGGAAACTATATTGAAGGATTGGGAAATATTCCCGTCGGCTCAAAAGTTGCAATGCTTGAAGATGTTGTAACTACCGGCGGTTCTTTGCTTAAAGCCTGCGAAAGAGTGAAAGATGCAGGCCTTGAAATTGTTGCGGTTGCGACAATACTTGACAGAGAAGAGGGCGGTAAGGAAGCTATTGAAAATGCCGGCTATAGTCTCAGATCTCTTTTTACTCGTAATGAGCTTGTAGAATTTTCAAAAAAATAGTTGGTAGATACTTGTATGGCAAAGTCAAGATTTCTTATTTTAAGCATTGTTTTTATTTCACTTTTTAGAGCATTCCCTGCTGTTGCGTGGCAGGTGCAATTAGATAACAATCCTTATTTGCCCGAAAGTTTTATAGGCGTTTCAAAACAAGATCGTCGCCTCTACCTTCTTGAAGCCACTGAAAATTTTAACATAGCAAACGCTTTTGCCAGTATTCACGGGGAAGTTGAAGGCCCAAAAGAACTTGAGGGTGATTTAAGAACTCCCGAAGGTGTTTATTTTGTCACAACGCAAATCCGCATGGAACTGGATTTTGAAGAATACGGTTCAGGCGCTTACGCGCTCAACTATCCTAACCCAATTGATATAATTAGAGAAAGAACCGGTTACGGTATTTGGATTCACTCAAAAGGCAGTGGCATTGCGGGGCAAAACACACAAGGTTGTGTTGCCGTTGATTTAGACGATTTTGCCTATATATCTGATTATCTACCGAACGGAACGCCTGTTGTTTTAGCAAATGATATTTATTCTCCGCTTGAAGAGCTTGTGTATATTCCAAGCGAACACATTGTGCCGGAAGTTGAAGTGGCTGACCTTGTTCAAGACGAAAATCTCGAGCTTTCAGAAAATAATTTGGAAAGCGAAAGAACAGCAGAAGCGCTTTATGCTTTTAATGCACACATTCAACCTTCCGAATCGACAGGGCATGTATACGTTCAGCCAAGACCGCGCACCCTACCTTATACTTCTCTCTACCTTGCACAAACAATTTCCGGCGTTGCAATGCCTATGGAAGAAATTCTCGCTGAGCAAGCCAGTCAAGCAGAAGCATTGCGCCTTGAACAAGAAGAATATCTGGCTGCTCAAAATGCCCTTGCAGAAGCAATTAATGAAGTGTTTTATGTAACTCCGATTGTTGACAATTCTTCAATGGCTGAAGAATTTGTACAAATGACCATGAGCTGGAATGAAGCATGGGCAAACCGTTCCGAAGAATTTTTTAATTTTTATAATCCCAACATTTACGGCTTGGCTCAAAACGAAAGTTATGAACAATTCCGCTCTGATAAAGAATATCTTTTCTCTACACTTCCTTGGATTCAAATCACATACGGTGATATTTACGCTCTTGAAGGCACCGATTATTGGGTGACATGGTTTGAACAGCTTTACAGAGCTTCAAACGTTGTTTCCGAAGGCACACGTCGCCTTTACTGGCAACAAGACGAAAGCGGTGAATATAAGATTGTTGCCATGGAGTGGATTCCGGCAAATCTTGGCTTAGAGGAAGCCTATATTGCAAGCATTACACCTGATATTGAAAGTGTTCTCGAAGAATGGCGTACTGTTTGGCTTGAAGCCGATGTTGAAGCGTATCGCACCTTCTATACTGCCAATGCAGTACAAGATTCTCGCCGTGGTGATGAAATCTTTGAACAAAAATCAGAAATTTGGGCATATAAGCAACCCACAGAAATTATTTTTGATAATGTCGAAATAAGCTCAGACGGAAGCAATATTCGAGTATCAATGACGCAAGAATATACGGATAGCTCGGGTTATTCCGATTACGGCAGAAAAACTGTCTATTTCACACTCGAAAATGAAAAATGGCGCATTGTGCGTGAAGAATGGCGAAGAATATGAGTAATAAAATCACACTGTACCGCTTAAAAGCCAATGGAAGAACCGTCTATTACAATTTCAGCAAATTATTTATCTTCTTCTTTGCTGTATACACAATCGCTCTTCCCATCTTCACAGGTTACATTCTTTGGCACTTCTTTTTAAACACAAGGGAAAGAATTGTTCTTGAAACAGAACTGAAATATCAGGACGAGCATATTATATCACTTGAGAATGAATTACAAAGATTTGTTGCCTATATCGACTACCTCGACCAACAAGGAAATGATTCTCTACTTGAGGTGTACGAAAACAGCACCATAGATATAGAAAACCTCTTACATGAAAGCGAAACTGTCTTACCTGCAATCGGCGAACATGCCCAAAACCAACAAGTGCAAACCGTACCGCAAGAAGAAATTTTCAGTGAGAATAATGAGAATAGCACAGCAATAATTACTGATGGCTCAAACTTTGATGTTTTATCAACAAACGAGCAAGAAACTCTTGTTATTCCAGATGAAACGTCAAATGAAATCATTGATGAAGACGTGATTATTTCTGAAGTTGAGGCAGTTGCTCCCATTTCATTGGGAGTTTTACTTGATGAAAGAAGGGTTGAACCAAGAAACCTTACTTTACGAAGAAACAGCGCAAGCTCCGCAACAATACGCTTTGATCTTTACAATACTCAGACGGGTGTACAAATTGCGGGTGATTGTGAATTTACACTTATCAAGGCAGAAGACTTGAGTGAAGTTGCGCTCAATTCGTCAGAATATACGAATTACCAGATTTCCAACATGAAAAATATTGCAACAAATCTTAGTCCACAAAGTGGCACTATAGATAGTGAAGATGTGATACGTCTGGATATTTACCTTGACGATACCATTGTTTACACGCAAATTATTCCTTTGGCGCAGTAGTATATGCCTATAACAAAAGAAGAAATTTCTACATTACCGCTAATTCACTATGAAGGTGCTATAGAACTTATCAGTACAAAAGATGAGTGGCTTTCTGCATACGCTGAAATCAAAAATGAAAAAATTTTGGGTTTTGATACTGAAACAAAACCTAGTTTTGTTAAAGGGAAGACGAATCTTCCGGCGATTGTACAGCTTGCAACAGCGCAAAAAGTGTATGTCATACAACTCTATCGCTTACGCTTGCCCATTCAAATGAGAGAATTACTCTCAAACCCAGATATTTTCAAGGTCGGTGTTGCTATTAAAGACGATATGCTTGCCTTGCAAAAACGTGGAACATTCAAGCCGCAAGGGCACATAGATCTTGCTCACGTTGCTCATAAAAAAGGTTATAAAGAAAGTGGGTTACGTACCCTGTGCGCTGCCTTACTTCACAAAAGAATCAGCAAAAATATGCGCTGTACCAATTGGGAACGTATTCATCTAAGCGAAGCACAAATCCATTATGCCGCAACAGATGCATGGGTAAGCAGAGAAATATATCTCACACTCGACACGATTCCCTCATAAATAACTTGCTAATTTCATTGAAGCTATTTGTAATTTGCATAAAATATGTATAAGAGCGTCTTAAAAAGCTTGCTCTTCTTTAGATATGTGCTTATAATTAATATATATTAGTAAGTACATTCACTTTAATGTACGACAAAGGATGGATAATGGCAGAAAACACTCCGAACTACAGTAAGGAAAATATTGACATAGAGCCGTCATTTGATTTTTTCTCCTTGCTTGAATTACTTGAAGAAAAACGTCTCGGCGGTGAAGTTTTGGACGAACTGGGAGATGCATGGGACAGATGGCTCGATAAACTCCATGTATACAGATTAAAAGTCGGTAAAATCGGCTATTTGGTGACATGGCTTGACGAAAGTGTCGAAGAAGAAATTGACACAAAATGGAGCGAAAGCCCCGAAGATTCGTTTCGCTTCAATTGTCTTGCACAAAATCTTATCATGACGGCAGTGCAAACAGTTCTTCCCGAAGTTCTTGATGCCGGTTGTGCGCCCGCGCCAAAACCGACTGATAGCCTCATAGACGCATTGGAAGATATGCAAATTCCTTACAACGATGACGTAACGGCGCTTACCCGACGCTTTGCAACTCTCACACATTTCCCATTTAGAGGTGCATGCGAAATTTGCTATTTGCAAGAAAATTGCCCAAAAGCACAAGCAAATGCTCAATCATTTCACTCTGTTGAGCTTAAAGGGTATGAATAATAATTTTAGATTTGACGCTTTAAAGGTTTTTTAGGTTTTTTGATGTATTTGATTGAGTTTTTACAAGACAGTTCGTTACATATTGCTTGTGTTCTTGAAACACAAAACGGTAAATTACGCATACTTTTGCCAAACAGAAGAGAACAAACTCTTCAAGAAAACAGAGTTTTGCCATGGTCGGGACCAAACATTCCCCACAGCGACTCAAAAGACGAGATAATTAAAATCATCAACTCTCACCTTGAAACCAGAAAAGAAATTGCCGCAAGCATTGAAACTCGCGATATCTGGGATATGACACAAGGTGAAGTGGAAAAAGCCGATATTATTTGGCTCTCTGAACTTCTTATGTCACAGCCGGATGTCGACACTGTTGCCGGCATTGCAAGGGCTTTATTGCAAGACAAAATTCATTTTAGATTTGCTCCGCCAAAATTTGAAATCTACCCATCAGCCCTTATTGAGGCTCGCACAAAAGCTGAAGAGCAGAAAAAATCTCAAGAGCGATTTGTCGATTCCGGCATGAATTGGTTCAAAACTCTTTTTGATTGTCGCCAAGCAAATAAGTCGCTTCCTCCTTGCTCGCTTGATGCCGATATCCAAGAAAAGCTAAAGCAACTTTTGCTCACTCGCATAGCTGACAAAAACTTTGATTCAAAAGAAGACGAGACGCTATGGCGAGAAACAATTAAAGCAATTCCGGAAGACAGCTTTGCCCCTCTCTTGCTTGCAACTACATGGCAAATTATTCCCGAACATTTCAACTATTGGCTGGAACGTGCCGAATATGCTGTTTCAGAAGAATGGCATGCCTCCTATAAAAACGAAGTACAAGAGCTTATTGAAAAAGCCCACAACGATACCTCTGACTTACTTGACATTCCATTTATAAGTATTGACGGCGAAAAAACAAAAGATATTGACGACGCATTCTTTCTTGAAAGAAAAGAAGATTATTGGGAAGTGCACCTTGCCCTTGCTTGCCCTGCCGCATTTTGGCAGTTCGATTCTCCTCTTGATAAATGCATTAGTCAACGCGGAACTTCAATTTATCTTCCGGAAGCAACATACCACATGCTCCCCGATGAATTGGGTGTAGATGTATACTCTTTGCTTGAGGCGTGCGTGCGCCCTGCTTTGGTTGTAAAGTTACATATTGATTTTAATGGAGAAATTCTTCTGTGTGAGCCTATACGCGCACGTGTAAAACTTGCACAAAACCTGTGTTATGCGCACGTTGAAAGAGTGCTCAATGAAGAAGAGAATTCAGCCAATTTATCAATGTTTCGTGAAGCACACGCGCTTTCTCAAAAACTTTTGGATAAACGACTCGCAAATAATGCTGTCATTATTGAGCGCCCCGATCCACAGTTTATTCTTGAATACGAGGAAAATCTTCCTTCATATTATGAAAATGTGCGTGTACGCCTTGAAGAACCACACCCAACTCCGCAATCACAATTACTTGTTTCTGAATTGATGATTGCTGTCAATAATGCCATCGCCATTTGGGCAAATGAAAGAAATATTCCTCTTCTTCATCGCACACAAGATATTGCCTTGCCTAAAGAATATGCGGGAATATGGTCAAGACCCGAAGATATCGCTCGCATAACACGCTCTCTGTCTTCCGCAAATCTTGAAATTCAAGCTCGTCCGCATGTGGGAATGGGGCTCAGTATGTACGCTCCCATCACATCTCCTCTCAGACGGTACGGCGATTTAATTAACGAAGCGACAATTCTCCACTACCTTGAAACGCAAAATCCTTTATTTTCCAAAGAAGTTTTACAGAATAAGCTTTTCTCACTCAGTACCGATCTTGAACTTGTCAGTCAAGTTCAGCGCATGCGTCCACGCTACTGGAAATTGCTCTACTGCAAACAGCAAAGCCGAAAAGCACTTGAAGAAGGCAACGATTATATTTGGGAAGGCATCATCACCGAAGAATATGAGCATTTTTTCTCGGTCTCTCTCCCCAAAGAACAGCTTTTCTTGCGCGCAAAACGACATTTCTTTCCGGATAAAACACGCATTGGGCAAAAAATACTTGTGCGTCTCGGAAAAATCAATCCGCTCAGAAATGAAATTCAGATCATTGGTGTTGAAGAAATTTGATCAAGTTGAGGGATTGACTTGCTGCTTTTGAAAATACTATTTCAAAAGAAGATATGCATAAAAAAGGCAAAGCTGTTCATGCATAAAAAAATAAATCGAAAAATT